>JANNYZ010000068.1:0-19285 GCA_031410335.1 Polaromonas sp.
GGCGCATTCGGCATCAAGCACCTGGACGGCATTAAAAATATCGACGGCGTTGAAGTGGTCTCGCTCATCAGCCGCGACATTGAAAAAACCAAAGAAGTCGCTGCCAAATACGGCATCCAACACGTCACCACCGACCTGGCAGAAAGCCTGGCTTTAAAAGAAGTCGATGCCGTCATTCTGTGCACACCCACCCAAATGCATGCCGACCAGACCCTGGCTTGCCTGAAGGCAGGCAAGCATGTGCAGGTTGAAATTCCGCTGGCTGACAGCATCAAGGGTGCTGACGCTGTGGTGGCGATGGCCAAAAGCAGCGGCCTGGTGGCGATGTGCGGCCACACCCGCCGTTTTAACCCAAGCCACCAGTATGTGCACAAAGAAATTGCAGCAGGCAAATTCAACATCCAGCAGATGGATGTGCAAACCTACTTTTTCCGCCGCACCAACATGAACGCGCTGGGCCAGGCGCGCAGCTGGACAGACCATTTGCTGTGGCACCACGCCGCGCACACGGTGGACTTGTTTGCCTACCAGTGCGGCAGCCCGATTGTGAAAGCCAATGCTGTGCAGGGGCCGATTCACCCCACGCTTGGCATTGCGATGGACATGAGCATTCAGCTCAAGGCAGCCAACGGTGCGATTTGCGCACTGAGCTTGAGCTTTAACAACGACGGCCCGCTGGGCACGTTCTTCCGCTACATCGGTGATACGGCCACTTACCTGGCTCGCTACGACGATCTTTTCAATGGCAAAGACGAAAAAATTGATGTTAGCCATGTGGACGTGAGCATGAATGGTATCGAGCTGCAAGACCGCGAGTTTTTTGCCGCCATCAAGGAGGGCCGCGAGCCCAACAGCAGCGTGGCCAGTGTGCTGGCCTGCTACCAAGTTCTTCATGACCTGGAACAACAACTCGTATGACATTACCAGTACAGCTACCTACCCGCAAGCTCGGCCAATTCGACGTTTCAGCCATTGGTCTGGGCTGCATGAACCTGAGCCACGCCTACGGCGCACCCGTCAGCGCAGAGCAGGGCGAGCGCGTGCTGCTGGGCGCGTTAGACGCCGGTGTGACGCTTTTTGACACCGCCACGCTGTACGGTTTTGGCGTCAATGAAACGCTGGTCGGCAAGGTGATGAAACCGCATCGCCACAAGTTCACGCTGGCCAGCAAATGCGGCATGCAGGGTGTTGACGTGGCTGGGGACGGCAAGCTGGTGCGTGTGATTGACGGCAGGCCTGCCACCATCAAGCAAACCTGTGAGGACAGCCTGCGCCGCTTGCAAACGGATGTGATTGACCTGTACTACCTGCACCGCTGGGACAAAAGCGTGCCGATTGAAGACAGCGTGGGCGCGCTGGCGGACATGGTTAAAAAGGGCCACATTCGCAGTATTGGTTTGTCAGAAGTGTCTGCCGCGACCTTGCGCAAAGCGCACGCGGTACACCCCATTGCCGCCCTGCAAACGGAATATTCGCTGTGGACGCGCAACCCTGAAATTGCAGTGCTGCAAGCCTGCGCAGAACTGGGCGTGGCCTTTGTGGCTTTCAGCCCGGTGGCTCGCGGGTTTCTGTGCGGTGACCTGATGGATGTGGACACGCTGGACGCCAAAGACATTCGCCGCAGCATGCCGCGCTTTACGCCGGACAACTACGCTGCCAACCTGAAGTTGCTGGCTCCCTTCAATGCCCTGGCGCAAGACATCGGCTGCAGCCCGTCGCAGTTGGCTTTAGCCTGGCTGCTGCACAAGGCACCGCACATCATTCCCATCCCCGGCACCACCAGTGTTGACCATTTGCTGGACGACCTGGGGGCCGTGAATGTCAGCCTGCCGGCCAGTGTGATGGAGCAGCTCGACAAGCTGATCAACCAGCGCACCGTGCAGGGCGCACGCTACAACCCGCAGGGCACAACAGAAGTCGACACAGAAATGTTTTGACGGTAGCGTTGTCGAGGCTGCAGATCACTTTCATTTTCTGCTGCAGCGCTCGCCTGCGGCACTCTCCTACACCTCTTCATACGATTGCCTGACCGGCACTGGTCAACACTTGCGCGACGATTGCTTTTCTTTGAAAGGCAATCCTCATGACAACTGACAACGATTTGAACCTGACACCCGATGGCATGCGCCAAAGCTCAAGCTTGACGGGCATGACATCTACCAGTGCGCTGGAGTCACCTGCTGGCATCTACACGGACGGCCGTGACGCTGAAGACCTGAACGGCGATGCCATTGATACGCTGAATGACCTGCTCGAAACTTGCCGCGACGGGGAATACGGTTTTCGCGAATGTGCAGAGCACACCCAAGCGCTAGACATCAAGACGGTGCTCAATCAGCGCGCCAGTGAATGTCGCTTTGCGGCTACGGAACTGCAGTCCATGATCAAACAGATGGGCAGCGAACCGAAAGAAGGCGGTACCGTCAGTGCGGCTTTGCACCGTGGCTGGGTATCAGTCAAGGGCACGCTCAGTGGCTACAGCGACTACGACATGCTCGACGAGTGCGAGCGTGCTGAAGACGTGGCCCTGGCCCAGTACCGCAAGGCACGCAAGCAAAGCCTGCCCGCCAGCGCCATGGCCATGGTTGAAAAGCAGTCTGAAGGTGTGCAGCGCAACCACGACCAGATCAAGGCCATGCGCGACGCGCTCAAGCCCAAGCTGTAATTTTTTGTAGTTATTGTTCATTTTTCTTTGCTGGCACTCGAGGTTCAGCAATCTGGTAGCCAGCGGCTTCCAGCAGGGGGCGACATAATGGTGTTGCCCCTTTTTTTATACTTTTCCTAACCAACCTACTGGAGTCATCATGCAAACACGCAGAAATCTCAATCGTCTGGCTTTTGGCGGTCTTGTTGTGGCCGCGGCCACCCTGACGCTCGCTCTGTCGGGCTGCGGCTCAATGATGCAGCCCTCGAACATGGTGGCCTTCACGACCCAGCTGCGCGGTGCCAACGAGGTACCGCCAAATGCCAGCAACGGCAGCGGCTCGGTTGATGCAGCCTTCAACAAAGACACCATGCTGCTGCGCTGGAAGGTCAGCTACACCGGATTGACCGGCAATGCGACGGCAGGTCACTTTCATGGCCCTGCTGCAGTGGGCGCCAATTCAGGCGTTGCGCTGGGATGGGCTAACCCGATCAGCAGCGGCATGGAGGGTAGCGCTACCCTGACCGCGGCACAAGCCGCAGACCTGATGGCTGGCAAGTGGTACGCCAACATCCATACCGCCGCCAATCCGGGCGGTGAGCTGCGTGGCCAGATGACGGTTCGCAACTGATTTGCCCGGTTGATGATGTGCCGCATATGCTATTGATTTAATAGCTGCTTGCGCATGTATCTATTGGCCTGAGGCCTGATTTCTTGGTGAAATCAGGCCTTTTTTAATGCTTTCGCGCCTTTTTGCCCAATTCAGGCCAAATTGACCTGTCATTTGGGGTGGATGTCGCACAAAACGCTTTAAAACCTTAAAATCAGGGATTCCCAAAGCTGGTCCGACAGCCTGTCGCGTCAGCCAACCCTGCCTGCCCATGAACGCCCCCGTTGACGTTTCCTTCTTTGCCCGCGCCGCCAAGCCTCTGAGCAGTTACCGCAAGTACTGGGCGGCTCGCTTTGGCACGGCCAAATTTTTGCCGACCTCCAGGGCCGAGATGGACGCGCTTGGCTGGGACAGTTGCGACATCATCATCGTGACGGGCGACGCTTATGTAGACCACCCCAGCTTTGGCATGGCTGTGATTGGCCGCATGCTGGAGGCGCAAGGCTTTCGGGTCGGCATCATTGCCCAGCCCGACTGGCAAAGTGCCGAGCCTTTCAAGGTGCTGGGCAAGCCCAATTTATTTTGGGGCGTGACAGCCGGCAACATGGACAGCATGATCAACCGCTACACGGCTGACCACAAAATCCGTTCTGACGATGCCTACACCCCCGGCGACATTGGCGGCAAGCGGCCCGACCGTGCAGCGCTGGTTTATTCACAGCGTTGCCGCGAAGCCTTTAAGGACGTGCCGATTATTCTGGGCGGTATTGAGGGCAGCTTGCGCCGCATTGCACATTACGATTACTGGTCTGACAAAGTGCGCCGGTCCGTGGTGATTGACTCGAAGTGCGACTTGCTGCTGTATGGCAACGCCGAGCGCGCGATTGTGGAAATTGCCCACCGCCTGGCGGCCAAGGAACCCATCGCGACGATGACCGACATTCGCGGTACGGCGTTTATCCGCCGCTCGGGTGACGAAACCTCACAGGGCTGGTTTGAGATTGATTCGACCAGCGTGGATGCCCCCGGCCGCATTGAAGCGCATGTCAACCCCTACCTGATGGTGGCCGATGCCGCCAAAGAGCTGGGCACCACCTGCGCGCGGGAGGAAGAAGCCGACGCGGTGGCGAAGGTTGCGACGGCGCAGTCCAACCCGGCCATCAAACCCTTGTCCTTTGTTGTCAACCCTGCCTTGTCGTCTACGCTGCAAACACCGCAGGGCAAGATCAAAGTGCCGCCACGCGACCGTTCCGTGATTCGCTTGCCGTCGTACGAGCAGGTCAAAAGCGACCCGGTGCTGTATGCCCACGCCAACCGTGTGCTGCATTTAGAGACCAATCCGGGTAACGCTCGTGCGCTGGTCCAAGCCCATGGCGAAGGCGTCACCGCCCGTGACGTGTGGATCACCCCGCCGCCCATCCCGCTGACCACCGCCGAGATGGACTACGTGTTTGATTTGCCCTACGCACGCAGCCCGCACCCGAGCTACGCAGACGACAACGGCAGCCACGACCACGCCACCAAAATCCCGGCCTGGGAGATGATTCGCTTTTCCGTCAACATCATGCGCGGCTGCTTTGGTGGCTGCACGTTTTGCTCCATCACCGAGCACGAAGGCCGCATTATTCAAAGCCGGTCTGAGGATTCGGTGATCCGCGAGATCGAAGCGATTCGTGACTCGGTCAAAAGCTTTACCGGCACGATTTCAGACCTGGGCGGCCCAACGGCCAATATGTACCGCATTGGCTGCAAGTCTCCCGAGATTGAAGCGGCCTGCCGCAAGCCCAGCTGCGTGTACCCCGGCATTTGCCAGAACCTGAACACCGACCACAACCCGCTGATCAAAATGTACCGCCGCGCGCGAGCGCTCAAAGGCGTGAAAAAGATTTTGATCAGTTCGGGCGTGCGTTACGACCTGGCCGTGGAAAGCCCCGAGTATGTGAAAGAGCTTGTCAGTCACCACGTGGGTGGCTATCTGAAAATTGCACCGGAGCACACCGAGCAGGGCCCACTGACCAAGATGATGAAGCCCGGCATTGGCAGCTACGACAAGTTCAAACAACTGTTTGAAAAGTACAGCCTGGAGGCCGGGAAAAAGCAGTTTTTGATTCCTTACTTCATCGCAGCTCACCCTGGCACCAGCGATGAAGACATGATGCACCTGGCCCAGTGGCTGAAGAAAAGCGGCTTTCGTGCCGATCAGGTGCAAACCTTTTACCCATCACCCATGGCCACTGCCACGGCGATGTACCACACCAACAAAAACCCGCTGCGGAAAGTCACGCGTGACAGTGAGACGGTGGACATCGTGCGCGGTGAAAAGCGCCGCCGCCTGCACAAGGCTTTCCTGCGTTACCACGATCCTAACAACTGGCCACTGCTGCGCGAGGCCTTAAAAACCATGGGCAGGGCTGATTTGATTGGCAATGGCAAGCACCATTTGATACCGACATTTCAGCCTATGGTCGATGGAACGTACCAGAGCGCACGGCGCAAAAATTCGACGGGAGTTTCAAAGACTTCAGCTGCTGCGTCCCCCATCAAGGGCCGCATTTTGACGCAGCACACCGGCTTGCCGCCACGGGACAATGGCTCAGGCAAACCCAGTGTCAAGGCGCGGTTGAGAAAGCCGCTGTAAAAATGAAACGGGCTAGCTGGAGCGGGTGAAGGGAATCGAACCCTCGTATGAAGCTTGGGAAGCTGCCGTTCTGCCATTGAACTACACCCGCAGCAAACTTATTATAAAAGCAGGTCGTCTGTCGCTACCAGAGAAGCGGTCAAAGCAGCTCGTTGTGGTGCAGTTCATCAAAAAAGCCACTCGAAACCTGGAACAGTTCCGCGTGGCTTTTGCTGATTGCCGCTTACGCCGGGTAGGGCTCGCGGACACAAGACTGCTTACTTTGGCAGCAGCACTTTGTCGACAACGTGGATCACGCCATTCGACTGGTTGACGTCTGCAATGGTGACCCTGGCAGAGCCGCCACCATCATCAGTGATGATCACGTTTGAGCCGCTCATGCTGGCAACCAAAGTGCCACCTGACGCCGTCTTGAGCATGGCGCGCCCGCCGCCAGCATTTATTTGCCGGGCAAGGTCAGAGGCATTCAGTCGGCCGGGCACGACGTGATACGTCAATACCTTGGTGAGCGTGGCTTTGTTTTCAGGTTTAAGCAGTGTGTCCACCGTACCTGCAGGCAATGCGGCAAACGCGGAATTCACCGGCGCAAATACCGTGAAGGGGCCAGGGGACTTCAGGGTGTCAACCAGACCAGCAGCCTTGACTGCGGCGACCAGCGTGGTGTGGTCTTTGGAGTTGACGGCATTGTCAATGATGTCTTTGTTGGGGAACATGGCCGCGCCGCCCACCATCACGGTTTTGGTGTCGGACATGGTGGACATGCCGCCACAGGCGCTGAGCAAAGCGGCTGCACACAAGGCAGAAAGGACTAGTTTTTTCATGGTGAATTCCTGTTGATGTTTCTTGGGCTTCCTGGCGATGAGTCTGTGAAAACACAGACAGCAGTCTGGAAGTTGCGACCGCATGGTATTAATACGAATGGTCGGTAACAACAGGATTCAAGGGTTTACCAGTATGTTTTGAATGGCTTATGCTGCCCATCGGGCTGGGGATTCAATTCGGTATGGGAGCGCTCTCACCAGCTCAGGGCCGAACGTAAGCCCAGCCTTCACTTTGCTTGGTCATGATCTCAGTCACGCCAGCCGGTACGTAGCTGATGGCTGATTGCATGTCGTCGCGCGTCAGTTTCATGTTGCGCATGGTGTTTTCACAAGCGATGACTTTCACATTGGCTTTCATCGCTTCTGACACGCGTGAGGCGCTGGGTGATTCAAGTTTGAGCATGCCAATGCCCGGGCCATAGGCAACAATTTCAATGTCAACATTTGCCGCGCCTACATCGTCCTGAACATTCTTGGCATTGTTCAGTGCCAGGTTCCACTTGGCGGGGTCGTTGTCGCTGACCTGAATCACCAATTTATGCCGCTTTTGACCAGGTTTTAGGGCCGGAGCCCCCTGATTCTGTGCGTGAACAGCTACCAAAAAAGGAGCGGCTAAAAGCGACGCGGTGACAGCGCCGGCTTGAATAAAGAGTCGGCGCTTCATTTTTGAATGTCTCCCAAACACAGGTATTTCATCTCGATGTATTCGTCCATCCCGTGGCTGGAGCCCTCACGGCCCAGCCCTGACTGTTTCACACCGCCAAACGGCACATGCTCGGTGGCCAGCACGCCGACATTGATGCCGACCATACCGTATTCCAGCGCTTCTGCGACGCGGAAGATGCGGCCCACGTCGCGGCTGTAGAAGTAGCTGGCCAGACCAAACTCGGTGTTGTTGGCGGCGTCAATGGCCTCCTGTTCGGCCTTGAACCTGAACACCGGTGCAAACGGGCCAAAGGTTTCTTCCCTGGCACACAGCATGTCGGCAGTCGCGTCGCCAATTAGCGTGGGTTCAAAAAACTGGCCGTCCAGCTTGTGGCCACCGGCCAGCAGCTTGCCGCCTTTGGCCAGCGCATCCGTGACATGCCGGGATACCTTGTCAATAGCGGCATCTTCAATCAGCGGGCCGGTGGTCACGCCTTCTGTAAAGCCGTTGCCAACTTTGAGCTGTTTGACTTTGGCTGCAAACTTTTGGGTAAACACGTCGTACACGCCGTCTTGCACATAAATGCGGTTGGCGCACACACAGGTCTGACCTGCGTTGCGGTATTTGCTGGCCATCGCGCCGTCTACAGCGGAGTCAATATCGGCATCGTCAAACACGATAAACGGTGCATTGCCGCCGAGTTCTAACGACAGTTTTTTGATGGTCGGCGCGCTTTGCGCCATCAAAATGCGGCCGACTTCGGTCGAGCCAGTAAAGCTCAAATGCCGAACGATGGCGCTGGCACAAATGACTTTGCCAATCGCAATGGAGTTGTCAGAATCCGCCGTGATGACATTCAGCACACCTGCGGGGATACCTGCTCGAATCGCCAATTCAGCTGCAGCCAAGGCCGTCAGCGGCGTCAGTTCAGCGGGTTTGATCACCACCGGGCAGCCTGCGGCTAGCGCGGGCGCAACCTTTCGGGTAATCATGGCCAGCGGGAAGTTCCACGGCGTGATGGCTGCGCATACGCCGATGGACTCCTTGATCACCATCAGGCGGCGGTTGTTGTCAAATTGCGGCAGCGTTTCACCATTGACGCGCTTGGCTTCTTCAGCAAACCACTCCACAAAGCTGGCGCCATAAACAATTTCGCCTTTGGCCTCTGCAAAAGGTTTGCCCTGCTCGGCTGTGAGAATACGACCGAGGTCGTCGGCATTGGCGACGAGTAACTGAAACCACTTCATCAAAATGGCGTGGCGCTCCTTGCCTGTCTTTTTGCGCCAGGCGGGCCAGGCAGCGTTGGCAGCGGCGATGGCGGCATCTGCATCTTGCGGGCCCAGGTTGGCCACGTCGGCCAGCTTTTGGCCGTTGGACGGATCTTTCACGTCAAAGCGTGCCGTACCCGCCACCCATTGGCCATTGATCAGCGCATCGGTTTTAAGCAGGCTGGGGTCGTTCAGCAGGGAGAGTGGGGCGGTCTTCATGTCCATGATGGGTTCTTTCATTGAGCGTGCAGGCAGGCACTTTTGACAGTTTTTAAGCATAGCCTGAAAGCAGCTTGTCCGCTGTCACGCGCCCGATACGTCAAACTTATAATGAAAGGTTTCGTCAAGTCAAATAATCACTGGCATTCTTGTGCTCTTTTGACGAGCAACTTGCACCCATACTGGCACACCATGAGCAATCCCACTGTTACCGCCCCCGTTATTTCCGTTGCAGATATCCGCAAGTCCTTCCTCGACTTTTATGCCGCCAAGGGCCATACGGTGGTGCCGTCATCGTCGCTGGTACCCGGCAACGACCCAACGCTGATGTTCACTAACTCGGGCATGGTGCAGTTCAAGGACGTGTTTCTGGGCACTGACAAACGCAGCTATGTGCGCGCCGCTTCGGTACAAGCGTGCCTCAGGGCCGGCGGCAAACACAACGATCTGGAAAACGTTGGCTATACCGCGCGCCACCACACGTTTTTTGAAATGCTGGGCAACTGGAGCTTTGGCGATTACTTCAAGCGTGACTCGCTGCTGTGGGGCTGGGAACTGCTGACCAAGGTCTACAAACTGCCGCCTGAAAAGCTGTTGGCCACGGTGTACATCGACGACCAGGAAGCCTACGACATCTGGCACAAAGAGATTGGCTTGTCTGCTGACCGAATCGTACGTATTGGCGACAACAAGGGCAAAAAATACGCATCTGACAACTTCTGGATGATGGCCGATACGGGGCCGTGTGGTCCATGTAGCGAGATTTTTTACGACCACGGCGAGCACATCCCTGGCGGGCCACCGGGCAGCCCCGGCGAAGACGGCGACCGCTTCATTGAAATATGGAACCACGTGTTCATGCAGTTTGACATGCAGGCCGATGGATCGCTCGTCAAGCTGCCCGCACCGTGTGTAGACACCGGTATGGGGTTGGAGCGATTGGCCGCCATCTTGCAGCATGTGCACAGCAACTACGAGATTGATATTTATGATGCGCTCATCAAAGCTGCTTCGCGCGAGACCGGTGAGACCGATCTGGACAACAAGAGCCTGCGCGTGATTGCCGACCACATCCGCGCCACCGCATTTTTGGTCAGCGATGGCGTGAACCCGTCGAACGAAGGGCGCGGCTACGTGCAGCGCCGCATCATTCGCCGCGCGATTCGCCACGGCTACAAGCTGGGCAAGAAGACGCCGTTCTTCCATAAGCTGGTGCCTGACCTGGTCGCGTTGATGGGCGATGCGTATCCGCGCCTCAAAGCCGATGGGGCGAGGGTGATGGATGTACTGCGGGTGGAGGAAGAGCGCTTTTTTGAGACGCTTGAAATTGGTATGACGATTCTTGATGCCGCGCTGGCTGACACGAAAGTTTTGCCGGGCGACGTGGCCTTCAAGCTGCATGACACCTACGGCTTTCCGCTGGACTTGTCGGCTGACGTTTGCCGCGAGCGCGGCTTGAGTGTGGATGAAGCCGGCTTTCATCTGGCCATGGACAAGCAAAAAGCCCAGGCCAGAGCCGCAGGCAAATTCAAGATGGACAAGGCGCTTGACTACTCCGGTGCAGGCCATGCCTTTACCGGCTACACCCTGCTGGAAGAGCCCGCCAAAGTGGTGGCGCTTTACCTGGATGGCGCAGCGGTACAGTCATTGGATGCGGGACAAAACGGTATCGTCGTTTTGAGCACCACACCGTTTTATGCCGAGAGCGGCGGGCAGGTAGGGGATCAGGGATCCATTTCATCCAGCACAGCCGTATTTGCAGTTGATGACACCCAGAAAATCAAGGCGGATGTTTTTGGTCACCACGGCAGCGTGGGCAGCGGCACGCTCCAGGTAGGTGACGCAGTCAAGGCCAAGGTCAGCCTAGAGATTCGCGCAGCGACCATCCGCAACCACAGTGCTACTCACCTGATGCACAAGGCTTTGCGCGAAGTGCTGGGCAATCATGTTCAGCAAAAGGGCAGTTTGGTTGATGCTGACAAAACCCGGTTCGATTTTACCCACAACGCCCCTATGACTGATGCGCAAATCCGCGAGATTGAGGCAAAGGTCAATGACGAAATTCTGGCCAACGCGGCAACAGACGCGAGCGAAATGGACATGGAAGCCGCACAAAAAACCGGCGCCATGATGCTGTTTGGTGAAAAGTATGGTGACAAGGTTCGCGTCCTCACCATTGGCTCAAGCAAAGAGCTCTGCGGCGGCACCCACGTGGGCCGCACGGGGGATATTGGGCTGTTCAAAATTGTGGCCGAAAGCGGCGTGGCTGCAGGTGTACGCCGGGTCGAGGCGGTCACAGGTGGCAATGCTTTAGCTTATTTGCAGTCGCTTGAATCAACGGTTGAAACTGCTGCGGGGTCATTGAAAGCCAACCCGGCCGAACTGCAAAACCGTATCGACCAGGTGCTGGACCACGTCAAGACGTTAGAAAAAGAAGTCGCGGCGCTCAAAGGCAAACTGGCTTCGTCGCAAGGTGACGAACTGATGTTGCAGGCGGTTGATGTCAAAGGCATCAAGGTACTGGCTGCCAGGCTTGAAGGTGCGGATGCCAAGACCCTGCGCGACACGATGGACAAGCTCAAAGACAAGCTCAAAACCGCCATCATCGTACTGGCTGCTGTCGATGGCGACAAGGTGCAGGTCGCTGCGGGCGTTACCGCTGACACTGTGGGCAAGGCCAAGGCTGGCGAACTGGTCAACTTTGTCGCCCAGCAGATAGGCGGCAAGGGTGGCGGCAAGGCCGACATGGCGATGGCGGGCGGTACTGATGCGTCAAAACTGCCGGATGCGCTTAAGTCTGTGCAGGCCTGGGTGACTGAGCGGGTGTGAGGGCTGGACTGAACGGGTGCTGGTAATTGCTATTAATTCAGTAGCTGCTCGCACACGCATTCATCGGCCTGCAGGCCATTTCAATAACTGGAAACGGTTCAAAATGGCTCAAAAAGCTATTTTGAAGCCCAAAACATTCCAAACCAGCCTTGCGAATCCGTCCAGTGCTGCACCTGGCTGAAACCGGCTTGTTTGAGCATCGTGGTCATGCTGGTTAATGTGTATTTATAAGAGTTCTCAGTGTGGATGCGCTCGCCGGCTGCGAAGCTTCGTACATGGCCCGACCAGCGCACCGTGGTTGGGATAACCGCCTCCAGATGCATTTCAATCCGTGACTCCTGCACATTGAAAAGCGCGACGTGCCGCCACTGCCGCAAATCAAAATCAGTGCCTAACTGGTCGTTGACATTGAGCAGAACGTTCTTGTTAAACGCCGCTGTCACGCCAGGTGCGTCGTCGTAAGCGGCTTCGAGTACAGCGGTGTCTTTGACCAGGTCAATGCCCAGCAGCAGGCCGGTGGCGTTGCCCTGCTGGATATCGGCTATCTGCTGCAAAAATCGCAGCGCATCAGGCCGTGAAAAATTGCCGAGGCTGGAGCCAGGGTAGAAGAACACGCGATCATAGCTTTGAACGGCATCAGGCAGGGCCAGCGTGCTTGAAAAGTCCATGCCCACACCCACGATGTTCAGTTCGGGAAAACTGGCCTGCACCTGGCTGGCCGCTTCGCGCAAAAAGTCGACTGAAATATCTACGGGTACATATTGGCTGGGCTTTACGTGCGGCATCAACGCTGCGGCTTTGGCGCAGTTGCCGGCACCCAGGTCAATCAGGCAAGCGTTTTGAATACCGGCATCAAGTACAGCTTGGGCAATCTGGACGTTGTGTGCTTCAAAAATCGCGGCCTCAGTGCGGGTCGGGTAGTACTCGTCGAGCAGGGTGATGGCTTCAAAAAGTTTGGAGCCCAGCGCATCGTAAAAAAACTTGGGTGACAAGCTTGCTGCTGGATTTAGCAAACTAGCTGTCAGCTCCTGCTGGACGCTGACGGTTCTGGATGTGAGTAGAGTGTTATTGATGAATTGCGGCATCAAGGCAGGGGTCGTGTTCACGTCGGATTTGTCTCTGTTTGCAAAATATAAATGCTGGTGAGAAACTGCCAGCCTACACCGACATCCAGCGGCGACTTGCAAAACTCAAACCATCGACAAGTGCGACCAGTAGCAGCATGGCCAGCAAAATAGTGCCGGTTTCGCCCATCTGGAACAGCCCCATGTGAAAAGCCAGCATTTGCCCCAAGCCACCAGCGCCCACCACGCCCAGCACGGCGGCTGCGCGGATGTTGTTTTCCCAGCGGTACAAGGTATAGCTCAGCAGCTGGGGCAGCACCTGCGGCAGCGTCGCGTATAAAAAGACGCGGCTTTCCTTAACGCCGCGCACCCGCAGCGCCTGGCTGGGGCCGGGTATTGCGTTTTCAATCGCTTCGGCAAACAGGCGGCCAAGCACACCGGCGGTATGCAAGCCCAACGCCAGGGTGCCTGCAAACGGCCCCAGGCCGGCAGCAATCAGCAGCAGCGTGGCCCAGATCAATTCTGGAACGCTGCGCAGTGCGTTGAGCACCAGGCGGCTCAGGCCCCGCCACCGCGCGGGGTCGCCGTCGTAGGTTTTGCTGGCGGGCAGCGCCAGCGCCAGGCCCAGCACCACCGCCAGCAAGGTGCCGACGGCTGACATGGCCAGCGTTTCCAGTGCCGCCATAAAAAGCTTTTTCAGAAACGGCGGGCTGCTTTCCAGCTGCGTCAGCTCCGCCAGAAAGCGGCCCATTTTTCTGAAGGCGTCAGTTGATAAAAACTTTCCCCATTGAAGGTCCAGGGACCAAAAACTCAACACCATCAACGCCAGCACACCCAGCACAAACCAGCAGGCTTTGCAGCGCGCATTGAACAAGCGTGGTGGCAGCTTGTAAATGTCGTTGGCAGCTTTGGTGACGTCTGTCATGCCAACCACTTTCGCAGCCCAGCGCTGATGCGATCAGCGATCCAAACCAGCCCCATGAATACCAGCAGCATGGTGGCGACTTCAGAGCCGTTGAACATTTTCATGGACGCGTCCATCATTTGACCAAGCCCGCCAGCCCCCACAAAACCGAGAACGGCTGATGAGCGAATGGCGCATTCCCACCGGTACAGGGTGTAGCTGGTCAGCTCTGCGGCGCTTTGTGGCAGCAGCGCATACAGAAAGGCCTGCAGCCTGCCCGATCCGTTGCGCAGCAGGGTGGTGGCGGGGTGGGTGTCGTCACTCTCCAGAATTTCGGCATACACCTTTCCCAGCATGCCGGCAAAGGTCAGCGCAATGGCCAGCACGCCAGCGGTTGGCCCCAAGCCCACCACCCGCACAAACACCAGCGCCCAGATCAGCTCGGGCACACTGCGCAGCACAATCATCAGCCAGCGCACAAGCTGGCGAACCACCGCAGGAATGGGGGCCATGCGCCCTGTCAAGCTAGATACCGACAGCACACGCACCGACAGCAGGGCCAGCGGTATGGCCAGCAGCAGTGCCAGCGTCAGCCCGGCTGTGGCAATGGCCACGGTGCGCCAGGTTTCTCGGGCGACTAACGCTAAAAACTCACCATCTACTTTTGGCGGCACAAAATCGGCCACAAAACGAAGCGCGGGCTTCAAGGCGCCAGGTTCCCACAGGAGCCACGGCTTGAACTCAGTCAGCACCAGCAGCGGCCACAGTGCAGCCAGGCTCGCCAAAGCCCAAAACACCCGTTGGCGCCAGGCGGGATCTTGTCGTGTCACCGGCACGGGCAAACCTGGAAAAGTAGCGTGCATGTTGCGCTGGGTTATCGGCATTGCATCGCAACTGGCCGAATCGCAAGCGGCTCGGTCAAGCTGCCGTCATAGGCGTTGGGTGCTGTGCCAGTTAACTCGTCCAGGTGTTGGTCATACAGCTGGTGCAAGTGTTCAGGTGTCACCTTAGCAGCGGGCAGATCAAAGGCCAGTTCACCATCGCGCATGCCGATGATGCGGGGAAAGTGGCGCAGCGCCATCTCGACATGGTGGAGTGTGGTGACCAGCGTTGCGCCGCGCGCGCGCGCGGCGCTGGTCAGTGATTCAATCGCCTGTTCGGCCCGGGTGGGGTCCAGGGCAGACAGGGGCTCGTCAACCAGAAACAGCTTGGCCTGTGAAGCTAGCGCGCGGGCCAGCCCGACCCGCTGGCGTTCTCCGCCCGACAGCCGGTCAACGCGCTCGAACAGCTTGCCCGTCATGTCAAACTGGGTCAGGGCAAGTTCAGCCAAGGCGATGTTTGTTGGGTAAAACAGGCTGCGCACACTGGCGCGTAAGCTCTCGTGCGGCAGCCGGCCTGCCAGCACGGCGGTAACGACACGCTGCCGGGGCGGAAGCGGCGGGACTTGAGGTGCTAAAAACAATTCGCCGCGCAACTGCCTCAAGCCTTTTGCAGGCAGCACCCACGGGTTGGCATCGTTGATTTGCAGCACACCGCCAGACGGCTTGAGCGCGCACGCCAGCATCAGCAGCAGCGTCGTTTTACCCGCGCCGGAAGGGCCAATAACCGCCAACTGCTCCCCGCTGGTCACGGTCAAGCTGACCTCGCGCAGCGCAGCCGGCGAACGGTCACTGGCGGATGGATGCTGCGCACTACAGCGCTGCAAAGTAATGTTCATGAACGAGGCAATGCCTGGTATTTACTTCAGCAGTCCAGCGTTGCGGCCAGCGGCTTCAATGCCTTTGTAGTTGTCCGCTTTGGTCGGCACAAAACGCGTAGCGCGCTGCAGGTCTAGCACTTCTTTGCCTTCTGGGGTGGCCTGGCTCAGGCTTAAAAACGCTTTGGTCAGCTTCTCGCGCTGTGCAAGCGGCATGTCGGCGTGCACCGTCCAGTTGTAGTCAAAGTAGGCGGGGGTAGTGAAGATGACTTTCACTTTGGTGGGGTCAACTTTTTTGTCTGCCACAAATTTGTCCCACACCGAGATGTTCAGTGCACCGGCATCGACCTTGCCAGCTGCCACGGCGGCAATGGTCGCGTCATGCGCGCCTGAGTAGGCGACCCTTTTGAAGTCTTTGTCGGGGTCAATATTGGCCTGCAGCAAAACGCTGCGCGGCATCAGGTGGCCGGATGTGCTGGACTGAGAGCCAAAGCTGACCGTTTTACCTTTCAGGTCGGCCAGCGTTTTGATGCTCGAGTCACTGGTGATAAACACGGAGCGAAATTTCTCGTCTTCTTCACGCTGCACCAGCGGGATGACTTTGCCGCCCGAGCGGATGCTGGCCTGCACAAAAGTAAAGCCGCCATACCAGGCCATGTCCACTTGCTTGTTGACCAGTGCTTCGACCGCTGCGGCATAGTCAGACACCGGGGTGAATTCGACCTTCATGCCCAGTTGCTGTTCAAGATATTTAACCAAAGGCACTGCTTTGCGAGCCAGCTCGGTGGGAGATTCATCGGGGATGGCGGTGATTTTGAAAACAGCCTGTGCGTGCGCGGTGCTTGTCATAGCGGTGGTGGTGACCAATGCTGCGACGCTGAGCCATGATTTGAGGTTTTGAAAAGAAAAGTAAGCCACGTGGGGATTCTTTCTGAGTAGGGTTTTGCTGAAAAGGCCAAGACGAGAGCTAAAACGTTATTTTGGCCGAAAGGCGACACATTTTTGAGATGTTGCGCAATAACCGTAGAACGCGGCGTTATGCCTGCGGCAATGACTGCATTACTAGCGTGAGTTGGCTGTCAAAGCTGCGCGCTGTGCCGGTGATGGGGTCGGTAAACGCAATCGATTTGGCCAGCAATTGCAGTGGCAAGCTGTAGTCATCATCAGGTGTGTCGGCCACGGGTGGGTACATGCGGTCGTTCAAAATCGGCAAACCCAGCGCGTTCATGTGCACGCGTAGCTGGTGTTTTTTACCCGTTACTGGACTTAGTGCGTATCTGGCTCGGTCGCCATCGACTTCCATCACGTCAATGTGGGTCTCGCTGTTGGGTTGCCCTGGCCCTTCGCGCTGCCTGAAGAACGGCTCGTCTTCAACGATACGGCTTTTGCGTGTGATGGGTAGCGTCAAATCAGCACGCCAGGGCGCTATCGCTTCGTAGTGCTTGCTCACCGCGTGGTCTCTGAAGAGCGCCTGGTAGGCATTGCGCTCGCTTGGGTTGACGCTGAACATGACCAGCCCGGCGGTCTCGCGATCAATGCGGTGAATCGGGATGAGCGTATCGATACCCAAGCGCTTCTTAAGCCGTACCAGCAGTGTTTCTTGCAGGTAGTGGCCAGAAGGAGTAACGGGTAAAAAATGCGGTTTGTCGGCGACGACCAGATGCGCGTCTTGGTACAGGACCGCCTCGTCAAATGGAATACGCACTTCTTCATCAACTGCGCGGTAGTAGTAAATGCGCATGTGGCTGGGGTAAGGCCGCTCCGACGTGACCAGCTCCCCAAATTCGTCAACCACCAGATGGTTGGCCATTCGTTCAAGCCACACCTCACGCGCAATGGCGGGAAAGCGTTCGACCAGAAAGTCAGTGACGGTAAGCCAGTGGCCTGCGGGCAGGCCGACGCAGCTTGGGCCTACGCCGTTTTTGGTGGACAGCCCGTGCAGAGGAGTCACACGCGCTTGAACACCACGTCCCACACGCCGTGCCCCAGCTTGATGCCCCGGTTTTCAAACTTGGTCAGGGGGCGGTAGTCGGGCTTGGGGGCGTAGCCATCCCCGGCTGTGTTTTGAAGCGCTGTTTCTGCGTTCAAGACTTCCAGTATTTGCTCTGCATACGGCTGCCAGTCGGTCGCGCAGTGCAGATAGCCGCCGGGTTTGAGGCGTGCGGCCAGCTTGGCAATCAGCGGGGCCTGAATCAAACGGCGCTTGTTGTGTTTTTTCTTGTGCCACGGGTCAGGGAAAAAGATGTGAACGCCGTCCAGGCTGTTCAATGCCAGCATGTGGTCAATCACCTCCACCGCATCGTGCTGCAGGATGCGGATGTTCGTCAGGTTTTGCTCTTCTATGCGCTTGAGCAGCGCCCCCACGCCGGGCGTATGAACCTCACAGCATAAAAAGTTGGTGTCAGGCTTGCCGGCGGCGATTTGCGCGGTGGCTTCGCCCATGCCAAAGCCGATTTCAAGCACGGTGGAGGCAACCCGTTTGAAGATGGTTTCAAAACTGCACAGCTCGGGAGCGTAGGGCAGCAAATACTGTGGGCCTTGGGTTTCAAACGCTTTTGCCTGGCCTGCGGTGGTGCGGCCCGTACGAAGGACGAAGCTGCGAATCGTGCGGTGGGGAAAGTCTGTGGGGGTGGTTTGTTCAGTCACACCGTGATTTTAAAGCGCCCCAACCCGTTCTATCCATTGAGGTAGCGCCTGCTGCAACCATTCGGCTGGGGTGGCCGCTTTGCAGGCAATACCCAAATGGTGCCCAGCCTGGCTTAGGGCGTCAATCGGGTCACGCAGATCCAGCGCCTGCGCACCGTTTTGTTTGGACAACTTTTTACCATTGGCCCCGAGTACCAGCGGCGTGTGCAGGTACTGCGGCTGCGGCAAGTTCAAGGCGCGCTGCAACAGCATTTGCCGTGCCGTGTTGTCCGCCAGGTCTGCGCCCCGCACGACTTGCGTGATGCCTTGCGCTGCGTCGTCCACCACCACCGCCAGCTGGTACGCCCACAGGCCATCTGCGCGTTTGAGCACGAAGTCACCCACCTCGCGGCTGACGTTTTGATGCTGTTGACCCAAAATCCTGTCAAACCAATGGATGTCATTTGCTATTAATTCAGGAGCTGCTCGCGCATGTATTTGTTGGTCTGGAACCTGATTTGATGGGTAAAAAGTGCTTAAAAAGCGCCAGGAACGGGCTTTTTTGCCTTTCAGGCCGTCTCTGCAGGTGCCAGGGTAGACCAGCTCGCCATGCCGCTCGCGTTGTTCGCCTGCTGCGGTGATGGCCTGCTCAATGTCTTGCCGCGAGCAGCCGCAGGGGTAGGCTTGCGATTGGAGGGTGAGCTGGTCTAAAGCGCTTTGATAAAGGTGGCTGCGTTGCGACTGGTAGACGGGTGGCACGTCAGCTTGCATGCCGCAGGCAGCGAGTTGCTGCAAGATGATTTTGTCTGTACCGGGTATGCAGCGTGGTGTGTCAACATCTTCAATACGTACCAGCCATTGGCCGCCATGGGCTTTGGCATCCAGCCAGCTGGCAAGAGCTGCGACCAGTGAGCCTGCATGAAGTGACCCAGTAGGCGAGGGCGCAAAACGACCTACGTAGTTCTGCGTGGGCACAAGAAATTTTTAGAGGACGGCCAGAGCCAGCTCAAGACCTGAAACAAACCCATCTTCAACCCGATGTCCCAAGCACCAGTCGCCACAAGCGCCGATACCCAGTTTGGCGTCCCACAAATGGCTCTTGCCCAGTGGCTCGGTGGTTTGCGCGTAGCGCCAGCGGTGGACTTCTGCGTAGGGAGGTTCAGCGCGTATGCCGGTCACCTCGGTGAAGGCTTTGAGCAGCTTGGCCTTGACGCGCTCGGCATCGTCTTCCAGATGGCGCTCTGACCACTCGGGGCTGGCCTGTACTGTCCAGCGTTCAATCGGGCCGCGCCCGGGCTTGGACGATTCGCGTGCCAGCCAG
>JANNYZ010000069.1:0-23872 GCA_031410335.1 Polaromonas sp.
ACCATTCGCAAAAAGCTGCTGCACGAGTGCGATGTGCACACGATTCTGCGTTTGCCCACGGGCTTGTTTTACGCGCAGGGCGTGAAGGCCAATGTGGTGTTTTTTGAGCGCAAGCCTGCGTCAGAAACACCGTGGACCAAAAAGCTGTGGATTTACGACCTGCGCACCAACCAGCACTTCACCCTTAAAACCAACCCGCTGCGGCGCGAGCACCTGGACGAGTTCGTCAAACTCTACAACCCGGCCAATCGGCATGACCGCAAGGCAACGTGGTCACCAAAAGCGCCAGAAGGCCGCTGGCGCGCCTATGACTACGCCGACCTGATAGCGCGAGACAAGGCCAGCCTGGACATTTTTTGGCTGAAAGACGACAGCCTGGCCGACAGCGATAACTTGCCGCCGCCAGACGTGATTGCGCAAGAAATTGTGGACGACCTGGAAGCTGCGCTGGAGCAGTTTCGCCTGATTGCGGGTGACTTGACGGGTGACCTGGTAGGTGATTCTGCGCTGTAGACCAATAAATATGTGCGCAAGCAGCTACTAAATAAATAGCAAACTATTTCAATTAGCCAGCCGCTCCCACCACTCGCACCAGCGGCTTACCCGCCAACCAAGCCTCCAGGCTTTCAGTCACGCCTGCGGCAAAGCGCTGATACACCGGCTCGGTCACAAAGCCGAGATGCGGTGTCATCAGCACGTTGGGCGACTGGCGCAGGGGGTCGCTCATCGGCAGGGGCTCTGTGTCAAACACGTCGAGCGCTGCAAAGCCGGGTTGGCCTTTTTTCAGGGCATCGACCAGTGCCGCGCCATCAACCAATGCCGAGCGTGACGTGTTCACCAGCAAACTGCCGGGCTGCATCCGTGCCAGCTTGTCGGCGTTCAGCAACTGCAAGGTAGATGCTATGGCGACCAGATGCAGGCTGACGACTTTTGAGGTGGCTAGCAGTTCGTCAAGCGGTACAAAAGTCGCGCCTTTCTCAAGAGCTCGCTCGGCCGTCATGCGGGGGCTCCAGGTGATGACTTTCATGCCCAGCGCGTTGCCCACTTTGGCCACGCGGCCGCCGATTTCACCCAGGCCGATCAAACCCAGCGTTTGGCCGTGCAGCACGCCTGCCAGCGGCTCAGCGCTGCTTGAGCGCCACTGGCCGCTGCGTAGCAGGGCGGTTTGTTGTTCCAGCTGGCGGGTGGCGGCCAGTATCAGTGCCCAGGTCAACTCGCAGGTGCTGTCTTTGGAGGGTCCCCATTCGGTGTGGCTGACGGGTATGCCCCGGGCGGCAAAGGCGGCCAGGTCAATGGTGGAGTTGCGCGAGCCGGTAAACACCAGATAGCGCAGCTTGGGCAGTTGCGACAACAGCTCGGCATCAAACGGTGTGCGGTCACGCACCAGCACGGCCACGTCAGCGTCTTTTAAAGCTGCGACGAGTGCCGCGCCTTGCAGCGGCAGGTGGTGCACTGTCACGTCGGCTTGCGCGTCAATCGTTTGCCAGTTGCCCAGACGGCGCAGGCCTTGTTCCAGGTCGCCGAGGATGACGATTTTTGGGCGTGTCATGCTTATTTAGCCTCCGGCACAGCCAGCGCAACCAGCGCGTTGACATTGGCGGCGCTACCAATAGTCCAGCAGGCATTGATCAGCTCGCTGGTACGGCCAGCGCCCAAAATGGCGTCTGACATGCCCTGAAATTTGCCTTCAAGCTGCGTGTCGCTCATCGGGTTTTTAAGCGAGCCAATCGCATGCTCAACAAACACGTGAACGCGGCGGCCATCCAGCAGCACGGCAGTCACGTCGGCGCTGGCTTCGTCAATCGAATCATCGACCGTGGCCACCACCTTGCGGCGCAGCGCCACCATGTCGGGCCGGGTTACCACGGCGTCTGAAAACTCGTCTTCAGCCGCATAGCCAAACGTCAAACCTGCCGCGCAGCCGTGGTACACGCTGAACTTGGCTTGCAGGCCGTCTTGCGGTTCTTTTTTACCTGTGAGTTCCAGCACCAGCGAGTGGACTTTCAGCTCGATGCGGTCGATCTGGTCAGGTGTGACACCCTGTTTGCGCAGTTGCGCACAGGCATCAATGCTGGGGTGAATCACGATGCCGCAGGCAAATGGTTTGTAGCTGTTGAAAGAAATCTCAAAACGCTCGCCCAGCTCGTGGGTGATTTCGTTCCAGTCGTTCTTGGTGGAGATGGTTTGCATCATGCCGCGCGGTGCTTCCAGCGCCTTGGGACTTGCGGTAAAACCTTTGCTGGCCAGCAGGGCAGACATCAGCCCCGCACGCGCCGCGCCGCCCGGATGAAACGGCTTGGTCATGGTGCCAAACTGCTCGCGCATGCCGATGGGCTGCGATGCGGCAATGCCCAGCGCCATGGCGGTTTGCTGCACATCAAGCTTAAGCAAACGTGCGCAGGCAGCCGCCGCACCCAGTGTGCCGGTCGAGCCGGTGATGTGCCAGCCGCGGTCGTAGTGGTCAGGATACATGGCGTTGCCAACGCGACACGACACGTCGATGCCAATCACCAGTGCGTCAATCACCTCGCGGCCTGAGTTACCCAGATGCTCGGCCATGGCCAGCACTGCGGATGCGACGGGCCCGGCCGGATGAATGATGGTTTTGAGGTGGGTGTCGTCAAAGTCAAAGGTGTGTGATGTGATGCCGTTAAGCATTGCTGCGCTGGCCATGTCAACCTTCTCGCCGCGGCCCAGCACGCTGGCTTGCGGTGCAGGCTGCAGCATGTTGACCGCTGCCAGGGCTGCGCCTGCTGCCTCATGGTGAGCTGCGCCTACAGCGCAACCGAGCCAGTTCATGAAGGTGCGGTGTGCCTCGTGGTCAACCGCGTCGCTCCAGCCTTTTGACGGGTGCATGGCGACGTATTTGGCCAAAATTTGGGTAATGGCTGGGGCGTTGTGATCAGCGGTGACTTGGGTATTGCGGGCCATGGTTTTTATTTACTTTGGGTTGATGTGACGATTGCTTTAATTGCTATGTATTCAGGAGCTGCTTGCGCATGTATTCATTGGCTTGGAGACGTATTTGATGGTTATTTTTGGGGGTTTTGACAGGTTTTAAGCCGGTTTTGGCTATTCCAGCGCGATGTTTCGGTCTTTGGCCAGCTGGGTCCAGCGGGCGATGTCGGCTTTGATGAAGGCGGCAAACTGTTCGGGCGCCATCACCATAGGCTCAATCGCCTCAACCGACAGTTTTTCGCGCAGGTCAGTTGCGCGCAGCACCACGGCCAGTGATTCATTGAGCAGCTTGACGATAGGCGCAGGCATGCCCGCCGGGCCAACCACGCCGTACCACTGCTGCGCATCAAAACCTTTAAAACCTGACTCGTCCAGCGTGGGCACGTCTTTAAATTGCGGGTGGCGCGTCAAGCCCGTCACCGCCAGCGGACGCACCCGGCCCGAGCGGATGTGCGGTACGGCGGCGGCCAGGCCGGGGAACATGGCCTGTGTTTGCCCGCCTATGAGGTCGGTAAAAGCTGGCGCAATGCCGCGGTAGGGGATGTGCACCATGAATGAATTGACCTGCTGCTTGAACAGCTCCATCGTCAAGTGCGTGAGCGAGCCTTGCCCGGCCGAGCCGTAGCTGACCTTGCCCGGGTTCTTGCGCAGATAGTCGATGTACTCTTTGACATTCTTGACGGGTAGCGCACTGTTCACCACCAGCACATTCGGCGTGGCCCCAATCATGCCGATGGCGGTGAAGTCCTTGATGGCGTCATACGGCAGCTTGCGCGTGGCTGGGCTGGTGCCATGGGTGGCGACATAGCCCTGCATCAGGGTGTAGCCGTCGGGCGCAGCCCGAGCGGTGGCCTGGCAGGCAATCACGCCACCGCCACCGGCCTGGTTGTCGACAATAAAGCTTTGCTTGAGCTGGTTGCCCCAGCGCTCGGTGACGGTGCGGCCTACGGTGTCGCTGCCGCCGCCAGCGGCAACGGGCACGATGTAGCGGATAGGCTTTGCGGGGTAGGCAGAGCTGGCGTTTTGGGCCAACACCAGGCTGGGTGCGTAGACACAGGCCGGAGCCATTTGTATCAAGGTGCGTCGTTTCATGGTTTTGTCTCGGTTGTTGTTTCGGGTGCAGCCGCTTCCGTCAGGCGCTCATAAGCATCGCTGACGTGCCGGGCCATCAGTGCTTCGCACTGCTGTGCATCGGCATGACGCACGGCATTGACGATCTCGGTGTGCTCGGCAATCGATACCTGCATGCCTACGGTTTGCGACAGGTTTTTGATCCGCGACATATGCAGCTTTTGAACAATACCGCGGTATGTTTCCAGCAACTGCTGGTTGCCCACAGCCTGCACAATAGCCCAGTGAAAGCGCAGGTTTTCAGCGTAATAAGCCTGCACGTCGTGCAGGGCCAAAGCTTGGTCCATGGCGGTGGTGGCGGCGCTGAGCAGCAGGCTCAAAACCTTGCGTTGGGCCAGCGGCAGCTGCGCCACGCAGCGGCCGGCAAAGCCGTCAAGCAGACCGCGCAGCTGGTAGAGGTCGCGTATTTCAGTTGTATCTAGCTGGCGAACTGACACGCCAGAATGCTTGCGCGACACCACCAGGCCCATGCTTTCTAGTTCGCGCAGCGCCTCACGCACCGGCACACGCGAGACTTGCAAGCGGCTGGCAACGTCGGGCTCGTTGATGTGCTGGCCAGGCACCAAAATTCCTTTGAGGATCAGCGCCAGCGTGTCGTCACGCACCAGTTTGGCCAGCGACGTGTCACGCACATCGCTGATACGGTCTTTGGGCGATTCGATGAGCCAGGGCAGTAGGGAGGCAGACATGGGTATAAAGTATATCGTATACGAAAAATATCAGCCACAACGCCACAGGGCAAGCAATAAGCTGTCAGCGGTAGGTTGGACTGCGCTTTGCCAAAAAGGCGTCGATGCCCTCGCCGCCGTTGGCGTGGTGAAGATTGCGCACGAAATGGTCACGTTCCCTGGGCAATTGCTGGCTCAGGGTGTTGGCCGGTGCGTCGTTCAACAGTTCCTTGATGCTGGACAGTGCGTTGGGGGCCCTGGCGTTCAGGCGCTCGGCCAGAATCAGTGCCTCGCGCAGGGCGCTGCCGCTGCTGCATACCCTGTTGACCAGACCAAAGTCGTGCAGGCGCTGTGCGTTGATGCGCTCGCCGCACATCAGCAGCTCGTTGGCGAGCTGGCGGGGCAGAGCCCTGCCCAGTGCCCAGCTGCCGCCGCCGTCAGGGGACAAGCCCACCGTGCTGTACGACATCACGAACACGGCGTTGTCTGCGGCCACACAAAAGTCACAGGCCAGTGCCAATGAAAAGCCAGCGCCCGCCGCAGCGCCCTCAACGGCCGCGATGATGGGTTTGGGGTAGGTGTGGATGGTGTCAATCCAGTTGTGCAGGCTGTCGATGCTTTCGGCCTGTACCTGTTTGGCCTGCTTGCGGTTGGCTAGCAGGCGCTGCAGGTTACCGCCTGCGCAAAACATGCCGCCTTCCCCGGTGATGATGACGCTGCGAATCTCGGGGTTGGTTTCGGCGGCGTTCAAAGCCTCAATGCCTGCGGCGTAAATCTCCGGGCCCAAAGCGTTTTTAAACTCGGGGTTGCTGATGGTCAGGACCAGCGTCTGACCTTCGCTGGTGCTTTTGAGTGAGCTTGTCATGTTCAGCTTTCCACGTGCATCAGGCTCAGGCCAATCGCACCCCGCCTGCGCAGCCATGGGGAAGGGCGGTAGCGCTGGTCGCCATAAACGGTTTGCATGTTGAACAGCACTTCGAGAATATTGGTCGGGCCATAACGGTCACCCATCGCCAAGGGCCCCAGCGGATAACCCAGGCCAAGGGTAACGGCAGTTTCCAAGTCTTTGGGGCTGCAAATGCCTTGCTGGCAAATGTCGCTGGCAATGTTGACGATGGTGGCCACCACCCGCTGGGTGACAAACCCGCCGCTGTCGCGTATCACGCTGACGGCCTTGCCGTCGCGCGCAAACAGGGCTTGGGCTGCGTCGCGCATGTCGGTGCGGGTGGCTGGGTTGGTGGCCAGCACCCGGCGTTTGGTGGCCGCATCGTCGATCAGCATGTCGATGCCAACCGTGCGGGCAGGGTCTAGCCGCTCCACCACCGCAACGGTGGTGATGTCAAAACCCAGCGGCGCGACCAGCATCAGCGCTTGCGGGGAGGCGGATGCGCCAGTTTCAATCTTTGCACCAAGGTCCTTGAGCAGTTGCAACAGCTCTGAGCGGCGCGAGGCTCTGGGGGAGACCCATATCGGCGGCATCTCCGCGACGTCGGGCACAGGCGCGTCAGGCGCAACCTGCATCGCACCGCCTTCGTATTTGTAAAAGCCTTCACCGGTTTTGCGGCCGAGCATCCCGCCCGCAAGGCGCTGCGCGGTGATGACGCTGGGGCGGTAGCGTGCTTCTTCGTAGTATTGGTGGTAGACCGACTCCATCACCGGGTGCGACACGTCCAGCGCGGTCAGATCCATCAGCTCGAAGGGCCCGAGCTTGAAGCCGACCTGGTCGCGCAAAATACGGTCAATCGTGGCGAAATCGGCAATGCCTTCGCTGACGATGCGCAGCGCCTCGGTGCCGTAACCGCGCCCTGCGTGGTTGACGATAAAGCCCGGTGTGTCTTGTGCCAGCACTGCGGTGTGGCCCATCTGCTTGGCATAGGCACTGAGCTGGTGACAAACGGCGGTGTCGGTCTTCAGCCCTGCAATGACTTCGACGACTTTCATCAACGGCACGGGGTTAAAGAAGTGGTAGCCGGCAAAACGCTGTGGGTTCTTGAGTTTTGCAGCGATGGCGGTCACGGACAGCGAAGACGTGTTGGTGACCAGCACGCATTGCGGTGAGGTAAGACTTTCCAGCTCCGCAAACAAGGCTTGCTTGACATCCAGCCGCTCTACGACAGCCTCAACAACCAGATCACAGTCAGCCAGTTCAGCCAAGTTAGCGGCAGTCAACACGCGGGACTTGTGGGCGTCAGCTGTGGCGGAATCAAGCCGGTTTTTGGCCACCAGCTTGTCCCATTGGCCGGCCAGCTCGGTTTTGGCTTTCTGGCTCGCATCAGGCTGTACGTCAAAAAGTTTGACGATGCTGCCTGCCTGCGCGGCGATTTGAGCAATGCCGCGTCCCATGGCGCCCGTGCCAACAATGCCAACGATTTGATATAGAGGTTTCATGGGGAAGTATTATTACGCAGGCTACCCCACCGTTTGTGACGATGGGCTGTGACAAAATGACCCGAAGTTACCTCTACCTGGCGCCCACCTGCTGTTGTGAAAAAGAGATTTGTCGTTCTGTCTGCCCTGATGCTGCTGGCTGCGGCCAACAGCATTGCCATGTCGCTCGGACGGCAGCGCGGAGCCGCGCTGGTTGGCCGGCCATTGGATATTTCTGTTCAGGCCGTACTGGATACGCAAGACGACCTTGCCAGCCTGTGCCTGGATGCAGACGTTTTTTACGCAGATAACAAGGTCGACAAATCCCGCATTCGGGTCACGGCAGAAAAAGTCTCCCCAAACACGCAGGATGCGCTTATTCGCATTCGCTCGACGACTCTCGTAGACGAGCCCGTGGTGACGGTTTATTTGCGTGTCGGCTGCCAGCAAAAAACCGAGCGCCGTTATGTCACCCTTGCAGACCTGGCCTCGGAGGCCTTACCCGATAGAAATGCTGCCATTCCCGTTGCGCCGTCGATGCGGGTGTCACCGCCGCAACTGACCTTGCCTGCCGCTACGACAACAACAGGCAATGTGGCGGGTGCCAAGTCTGCCAAAAAAGTAAAGAAATCAATTGATGCAAGCGCTACAGCTGCGCCGCCACAGGCTGCCGATAGCGGCAACCCGCCGGGCTCCAACCCAGGCACACCCTCCAAGCGAGAACTTGCCGCCGCTGCGCTTGCCGCGGCGAAACCGGGCCCCATCAATCGCGCGCGCTTGAAGCTGGAGCCCCTTGATTTGAGTATCGAGCGTGACCCGCAGCTCAAGTCGTCTGCAGAACTTTTGTCAGTACCGGCGTCCAGCCCTCAAGAGCGGTCTGCCGCAGCAGCTTTGTGGAAAGCCATCACAGCGCAGCCGCAAGATATTTTGAGAGACACCGAAAAACTCCAGAACCTGGAGACTTCAATACGCGGCCTTCAAACGCAAAGTCAAAAGACACAGCAGTCGCTTAACGAGTTGGGCGTGAAGTTGCAGCAGGCTGAATCCGAGCGCTATGCGAATGGTCTGGTTTACGCGCTGGTTTTCTTTTTGTTGCTGGCTCTGGCCGGTTTGGCCTATCTGACGCGGGGGCGGTTTTTACGCCGGCGACTTTCGGGCAGCGACAAACCGTGGTGGCGCAAAAGTGAAACCCACGAAAGTCCTGGTAGCGCGTGGGCTGACAGCCACGCGCATATTGACATCTTTGATTCGCATCTCCCGGAGGACGCCAGGAAAAATAAGTCCGACATAACGGCTAACGTTGCTTTGTCGGCAGCCGAAAAAAAGGCGAATCCTGCAAGCCTTGATTTGAATTTGTCAAAACTGAACTCCAGTTTTGACTCAGACTCGGTGCCGCCGCTGGCATCCCGATTCCGCAACGACTTCTCGCTCAGCATCACCCACGCTTCACGCGCAGTGAAGGCAGAAGAATTGTTCGACGTTCAGCAGCAGGCTGATTTTTTTGTCTCCATCGGTCAGCACGAGCAGGCCATCGAGGTGTTGCGCAACCATATCGGGGACGATGTTGAGACCAGCGCACTGGTTTATCTGGATCTGTTTAATTTGTATCATCAACTGGAGCGCAAGAACGATTATGCGGAGCTGCGTGAGGACTTCAACCGGCGTTTCCATACGAAGGTTCCAGTGTTTGACATGTACACCGATGCTGGACCGGGACTGGACGCCTATCCGTCAGCCATGTCGCGAATCGAAGCGCTGTGGCCGTCGCCCAAAGTGCTTGATGTCATTGAAGAGTCCATCTTCAGGCAGCCTGAAACCAACGTCGAAGCTTTCAACCTCGTGGCTTACCGCGAATTGTTGATGCTGTACTCGGTAGCCAAAGAAATCATCAGTCCTGACATCAAACACGCTGCGCGAGGCAGAAAGTTTGCGTTGCCAGAAAACCCCTCAGACAATGTTGATTCCGAGCCGCCTGTGAGCTTTTTGTCAACGTCGATTCAGCCCTTGTCTGCCAGCATCCAGCAGGGCCATACAGCGCGTTCAGGCGAAGTGGCGGAGCCTGCGTTTGCGTCCACCATACCGCCTGCATCGTGGAATTTGGGGCTTGATCTGGATTTGAGTGAGCCTATGCCTGACTCTGCGTCTTCTTCACCTGTCGACGTTTCAGATGCTGAGTTTTTTGCTCAGTTCGACAAAGATGCCAACGCTGCCTTGCCTGAATTGAACATGAGCTCTGCGCCACAATCGGCAAAAAAGGCCGCACATGATTCGGATAACCTGATTGACTTTGATGCTTTTGACGTAGCGCCAGATCCGGTCGACAAATTCAAACCACCCAAGTCCTGACAACCCGGCTCGGTGAATGGATTAACGCCTCACCTGTAACGCGCCTGGATTGACGATATTGGTAGGCGTGCCTTTGATGAAATTGATCACGTTGTCAAAAGCTGAACTGAAATACATTTCGTAGCTGTCTTGCTCGACGTAGCCGATGTGCGGTGTGCAAATGCAGTTTTCCAGCCTCAGCAGGGCATGACCTTGCAAAATCGGTTCTGATTCAAAAACATCGACGGCAGCAAGGCCAGGCCGTCCGCGGTTCAGCGCTGAGATCAGCGCTTCGGCCTCTATGAGTTCGGCACGCGACGTGTTGACAAGCAATGCAGTGGGTTTCATGCGAGACAGGTCATCGAGCGTCACGATGCCTCGCGTTTCTTCACTCAGCCGGATGTGCAGGCTTAAAACGTCGCTTTGCTCAAAAAGTTCGGCCTTTGAACTGGATACTTCAAAACCATCTGCAAACGCTTTTTCTCTGGAGGCATCGCGCCCCCAAATCAGCACGCGCATGCCAAAAGCGCGCCCATAGCCAGCCAGGATTTGGCCAATCTTCCCGTAGCTCCAGATACCCAGGGTTTTGCCCTTGAGGACAGTACCAATGCCAAAATTGGCGGGCATCGAGGCTGATTTCAGGCCGGCCTGTTGCCAGGCACCATGCTTGAGGTGACCAACATATTGGGGAATCCGGCGGGTTGCCGCCATGATAAGAGCCCAGGTTAATTCGGCCGGAGCAATTGGGGAGCCCACACCTTCCGCCACAACCACGCCGCGCTCGGTGCAGGCTGCAACATCAATGTGACTGCCGACTCGCCCGGTTTGAGCGATCATTTTGAGTTTGGGCAGTTTCTCGATCAACTGGCGACTGAGCTGTGTTCGTTCACGGATCAGCACAATCACATCTGCATCTTTTAACCTGACGGAGAGTTGCCCAATGCCTTTCACCGTGTTGGTGTAGACCTTGGCCGGATAAGCGTCAAGTTTGGAAGCACATGCCAGCTTTCGCACTGCGTCTTGGTAGTCGTCGAGGATCACAATATTCATGGCAATATTGTGCCTGCAAGTTTTCCGGGGCCGACTGCCTGTTTGCGCAGTTCTGGGCTAAATTTCAGGCCGGGTTCATCGCCACTCGGCAGGCGGCCATACGTTTTTAAGACCCAACAGTCTCTTTTTGTGTGATTCGATCAAGCTCAGCGCATACATCGGACATACGGCCGGAAATCACCATGCGGCCAGACTGCGTGCGCGCCATCCCCGGCTCAAATTCGCGCATGACTTTCAAGCGGCTGACTGGCCGTATGCAAGCTGCTGCGGTAGCCGCTGTTTGGGTCTGTTGAATGATGTTTTGCGTACTTGCCTGACGCGGCGCAGGCGTGTGAACAAGTGGTCGATGGCTAGCGTGGGCGACTTGAACCGGCATGAAAAAAGCCAGCAAGGCCTGAACGGGGGCGAGGACCATGGACATGCCTGGAGAAACTGACCGTAACACTGACAACGAAGGTGAAAAGCTGGCGATTCCCATGAATAACTCCTCAATTAGCTCTATGAAGAAAACGATGCTCAGTTTAAAAAGGTGCTGCGAATCAAACCAACGGCAAGGCCTTCCAGCACAAAAGGCTCACCTGGTTCGACGATGATGGTTTTGAAGTCCGGATTTTCCGGCAACAGCTCAATCCGGTCTTTGGTGCGGCGAAAGCGCTTGACTGTGACTTCATCGCCCAGACGGGCCACCACAATTTGTCCATTTTTGGCGTCTGTCGCCTGCTTCACAGCCAGCAAGTCTCCGTCCATGATGCCAACATCACGCATGCTCATGCCGCGCACTTTGAGCAGATAGTCGGGCTGTTTTTCAAACATGTCGGCGCCAAAGGTATAGCTTTGCTCGATGTGCTCCTGCGCAAGAATCGGGCTGCCAGCAGCAACCCGTCCCACCAAAGGCAGGACGAGTTGGGCCAGGCTTTGCAACGGCAGGGAAAACTGATGGAGACGCGATTCATTCACGTTGCGCATGTCGCCGGCACGCAGGCGAATGCCACGTGAGGTACCGCTAACGAGTTCAATCACGCCTTTGCGGGCCAGTGCTTGCAGATGTTCTTCGGCCGCATTCGCCGACTTGAACCCCAGCTCGGTGGCGATTTCAGCGCGAGTAGGGGGCGAGCCCGTGCTGGCGATAGCCCGCTGAATCAATTCAAAGATCTGTTGCTGGCGTGCTGTCAACCTTGGGCCATCAGGCGCTACATTTGACGACAGTTTGCGAAAGTGATTCAAAGTGTTCATGTTGACAAATCCTTTAGTCAAGATTTTTGCTGCGGACTGTTTTAATAACCAGTTACTGTATTTTTGACCAGCTTTTCATTATTTGCAAGTTTTTTTTGATTGACGAGGATATGCAGAACAAAAAAGTGGTGATTTTGGGGATGGGCGGTACGATTGCCGGTACTTCGTCAGGCGGCGGCAGTGCGGGTGACAACATCAATTACACCGCCGGTCAGGTGGGTGTGAGTCAGTTGATTGAAGCGATTCCGGGGTTGAGCCGTGGGCATTTGCTGATGGAACAGCTTGCGCAGACGGACAGCAAGGACATGAGCTTTGCGCTCTGGGTCGCGCTGGCTGAGCGCGTTCAACATCATCTGGCGCTGGACGATGTACAGGGTGTGGTGATTACCCACGGAACTGACACTCTGGAGGAAACCGCTTATTTTTTGCAGGCGCTTTTGAGCCCTTCAAAGCCGGTCGTTTTGACATGTGCCATGCGTCCTGCCGACGCGCTGGCACCCGACGGACCGCAAAATATTCTGGATGCCGTAACAGTAGCGCGCAGCCCGGCTGCTCAGGGAGTGGTGGTGGTCTGCGCCGGAGTTATTCACGCCGCCGAGGATGTACAAAAGACGCACACCTATCGGCTCGATGCGTTTTCATCTGGCGATGGCGGTCCAATCGGGTTTGTCGAGGAAAACAGCCTCAGATTGACTCGAAATTGGCCTCTAAGCCAACAGATGCGTGTGCAAGCAGCTCCTGAAAATATAGCAATATTGAAGTCAACTGCGGCCTGGCCTAAAGTTGAAATCGTCATGAATTACGCAGGTGCGAGCGGAGAACTGATCGACCTGATGGCCAGTTGCGGTGTGCGCGGCCTGGTGATAGCCGGTACAGGCAATGGCACGGTTCACCGCGACCTTCAAGCAGCTTTGCTCAGGGCTCAGGCGCTGGGCCTTTACATCGTGCGCACAACGCGTTGCGCCCAGGGGAGGGTGTTTGCCAGAACGGATGATCTTTTTTCCGCCAGTGTGGGTTTGAGCCCGGTCAAAGCGCGAATCGCCATGATGCTTGAGCTGATGGGCATCCACCCATGAACTTTTTTTCATCCCTCAAGTCAAGCGTTTGGGCCTATCCTGCGCTTGAAATTGTGCACATCTGCGGCATTGCCCTGCTGCTTGGTAATTTGGTGTTGCTTGAAATGCGGGTGTTTGGCCGTGGCGCTGGGTTGGACGTCAAAGCGCTGGCAAGCTTGAGTTTGGGCATTGCCGGGATAGGATTTTCGCTGGCAGCCGCATCGGGCTTGCTCATGTTTGCATCGCAGGCAGCCGAGCTTTTGACGAACCGGGCTTTTACCCTGAAGATGCTGCTGTTGATGCTGGCGGGTTGCAACGCCGCCTGGTTTCATGGTCGTGACTCACTCGGCCGGCTGGACGGTTTTGCACGTGTTCAGATGCTGTTGTCGAGTTTGATCTGGTTGGCAGTGGTTGCCTGTGGTCGCTGGATTGCCTATGTTTAAAGGAGTTTGCAATGAAACGACGTGACGTATTGAAAGGCTCGGTGGCTTTGTCTGCTTTGGGCTCATGCCTGCCAGGGCTGGCCCATCACGGGTGGAGCAGTTTTGACCAGGACCGGCCCATTTATTTGGAAGGCAAAGTCGTCAAGTCGGTCTGGCAAAACCCGCATGTCGAACTCGAAATTGATGTGCCCGTGGGTCTCAAGGTGCCCGCTGATCTGGCGCGTCGTTCGCTGCCAGTACAAACTGCACCGGTGGACGGCAAAACGCTGCTCGCCAAGGCAGTCGTGCCCACACGTCAGGACAAGCGATGGGAAATCGAACTGGCGCCACTGGGCCGCATGCAGGCCTGGAATGTGGCTGAGATCAAACCGGGCGACAGCGTGGCCATGCTCGGCTTTACTTTCACGGGAGAAAAGGGCGCTGCCGTCATGCGTGTTGAATACCTGTTTGTTGCAGGCAAGACTTACGCCTTGCGTTCAAGTCCGGCTTGAAGATCAGCCGGCCAGGGCTTTCAAGGCGCGCTGCGTAATCTCGTCAACACTGCCCATACCACTGATGGCGCGGTAGGCAGGGGCCATCGCTGGCTCGGCCCTGGCCCAGTCTGAGTAGTACGCCACCAGGGGCCGGGTTTGGGCGCTGTACACCTCTAGCCGCTTGCGCACTGTGTCTTCCTTGTCGTCGTCGCGCTGAATGAGTGCTTCTCCAGTGACATCGTCCTTGCCTTCAACCTTGGGCGGGTTGTACTTGACGTGGTAGGTGCGGCCAGACGCTGTGTGTGAGCGGCGGCCACTCATGCGTTCAATGATGGCATCAAACGGCACATCAATTTCGAGCACGTAATCGAGCTTGACACCTGCAGCCTTCATGGCATCGGCCTGTGGAATGGTGCGCGGAAAGCCATCAAACAGAAAGCCGTGCGCACAATCGGGCTGTGCAATACGCTCTTTGACCAGATTAATGATCAGGTCGTCACTGACCAAGCCACCTGAATCCATAACCTTTTTGGCCTCGATACCCAGCGGCGTTCCAGCTTTGACGGCGGCACGCAGCATGTCACCCGTCGATATTTGCGGAATGCTGTATTTCTGGCAGAGAAATGCGGCTTGGGTGCCTTTGCCCGCACCTGGCGCGCCCAACAAAATCAGTCTCATGGTTGTCCTCGTCGTTTTTATTTCAGGTGATGTGAGTCATTGATGCGTACTCACTGTTGTCTCTTGCAAAGGATAGCACGCACCCCTTGACGCCCGCTTACGCCATATTATTGAAGTTGTGCGAACAGCTGGCGTGCTGCCAGCAGATCTTCAGGTGTATCTACGCCAATGCCGGGATGGCTGGTGGTGGTGTGGACTGCAATTTTGTAGCCATGCCACAAAGCACGAAGCTGCTCGAGGCATTCAAGCTGTTCAACAGGTGCAGGGGGTAAACTGGGAAATGCCTTTAGAAAGCCGGCACGGTATCCGTAAATGCCCACGTGGCGCAGCGGCCGGAGTAGCCCAGGCCAATGCTGGTCTGCATGGTCCCTTGCATAGGGAATGGGTGCGCGGCTGAAGTACATGGCTGTTTGCAGCGCGTCCAACACGACCTTCACAACATTCGGATTGGTGTGGTCTGCCATGTTGTCAATGGCGTGCGCGGCAGTGCTCATGGCGCAATCGGGCCGGTCAGTAAGAAGCTGCGCAACCGCATCCATCAAGGCCACATTAATCAGCGGTTCGTCTCCCTGCACATTCACCACCACTGCGTCGTCTGGCAGGCCTAGCAAATGGCAAGCCTCAGCCAGGCGGTCACTGCCGCTGGCGTGCGTGGTTGCCGTCATCACGGACTGAATATTGAAACGCGCGCATTGATCCATGACCTCCTGGCTGTCGGTCGCGACGACCACTTTTTCAGCCCGGCTGAGTTGCGCGCGCTGCGCCACGCGTACCACCATGGGCGCCCCGCCCAGGTCGGCCAAGGGCTTATTGGGCAGACGTGTAGACGCCAGACGGGCAGGGATGAGGACAGTAAAACGCATGCTTGAAATAACTTTAGAGTCCCAGCTCTTCGTCGGTCAGGGTGCGGGCTTCGTTTTCCAGCATGACCGGCATGCCGTCGCGTACCGGGTAGGCCAGACGTGCGCTCCGTGAAACGAGCTCCTGCTTGGTGCGGTCAAATTCGAGGGGGCCTTTGGTGACTGGGCAGACCAGCAGTTCTAGCAGTTTGGGGTCCATTTTTGTGTCCATGCGTTGATGTTAGTTTATGAGGGCTGGTGTGGCAGCGGTGCGAGCAGATCATCCACCGCCTTCAGAAACGCAGGTTCTGGTGCAAATTCAAGCTGTACCGCCAGCAGTCTGAAGGCCGAACTCGATGGCAATTTAAAAAGCTTGATGGCGTCTTTTTCGGTACACAGCACAGTAGCACCGGCATGCGCAGGTAGCGTGTACTGCAAAAAATCAAAATGATCGGGCAGGCTGACGGTATGCGCCAACTGCAAACCCCGCGCCTTGAGCATGTCGAAAAACGCACTGGGGTTGGCGATGCCAGCCAGGGCAATGAGGGGTTGATGCTTCAAATCATCCAAAAGAATCTGGCTGCCATCTGCGGCCAGTGCGTGGTCAGCCAGACGCCGTGTGGACACAAAACCGCCAAACGCAGGTGATTGACCAGTATGCAAAACCAACCCCCTCCTGGGGCTTGAATGCCAGCTTTCGCGCAGTGGCCCTGCCGGCAACAGCCAGCCATTGCCGAGACCCCGGTCATCGAATACGGTGATTTCAATATCGCGAGCCAGACTGTAGTGCTGCAAACCGTCGTCACTGATGATCACCTGGGTGGCGGGGTATGTTGCAAGCAACGCACGGACTGCGTCGATGCGCTTGTTTGCTACAAAAACAGAAGCTGAAAAATTCACTCGTTTTATGGCACGCAAGATAAGGGCTGGCTCGTCTCCACAAAGCGAGATCGGGGTGTTTTCAAGCACTTCGAGGCAGTTTGCGCCTTGTCTTCCGTAACCGCGCGACACCACGCCCACCTGCAGACCTTGTTGCTGCAGATGTTTGGCCAGGGCGATGACCAGCGGCGTTTTGCCCGCGCCGCCTGCCACCACGTTGCCCACCACAATCACAGGTACAGCACAGCGTTCAATTTTGAGAATGCCGGCCCGATACAGCCATCGATGCAAACCTGAGACCAATCCGTACAAAAGCGAAACAGGCCGCAGCAAGCAGGCTGCCAAGCCGCGCTGGCGCCAGGTTCGGGCAAGCCAGTTGCCCTTGTCCATCATGGCCTAACGCGCTCCGGCCTGCGCAGCGCTCTGGGTGGCAAAGGTGATCTGGGTAAAGCCATTGCGGCGTGCGGCCTCCATTACCGTGATCACCGACTGGTGTGTGCTGCTGGCGTCGGCACTGATGATGATGACGCTGTCCTTGCCGGCTTTGGCGGCCAGTAGCAGCGCCGCACCCAGGCTTTCAATACTGCGGCCTTCGACCAGCGTCTTGTTGATCATGTAACGCCCATCGCTGCTGACCGCCACAATCACCTCTTTGGGGTAGTCGCGTTGCTGCTCGGCATCGGCTAACGGCAGCTTGATTTGCAGCTCGGTGAACTTGCTGTACGTGGTCGACAGCATCAAAAAAATCAGCACAACCAACAGCACGTCAATGAATGGAATGAGGTTGATTTCCGGCTCGTCCCGAGACCTTTTGCGAAAGTTCATGACTTGCGCAGGGTGTTGAGGTGTCGTAAGAGCTTTTCTGAGGCGAGCTCCATTTGCAGCAGGTAGCCATCGACCTGTGCCCTGAAATAACGCCAGAAAATCAGTGACGGAATGGCCACCATCAAGCCAAACGCAGTGTTGTACAGCGCAATAGAGATGCCTTGCGCCAACTGAGCTGGGTTACCCCCGCCGGTAGAGCCGCCCACAGCGCCGCCACCGGCCTGCGAGCCAAAAATTTCAATCATGCCAATCACCGTACCGAGCAAACCGAGCAGGGGCGCGGCTGATGCAATGGTGGCGAGTGCTGCCAGGTAGCGCTCGAGCTTGTGCGCTGCCAATTGCCCGGCACCTTCGAGGGTGGCCCGCAGGTCTGTCTCGCTCATGCGCGGGTTGGAATTCAGCGCCCTAAAACCGCTGGCAAGCACCTCTCCTAGCAGTGAGTTTTGCTCAAGCTGTGTGACCACGTCAGGCGCAGGAACCGCTGTTTTTGACACGGTGATGGCTTCGTCGATCAGCCTGGGCGGCGCCACTTTGCGGGTTTTCAGGCTACTAAAACGTTCAATAACCAGCGCCAGCGCCAAAACTGAGCAGGCAACCAGCGGCCAGATGGGCCAGCCTGCGGCTTGTATGATGGAAAACAATGCGTGTCCCCTAGCGGATAAATTGCCTGAATTATGGCTTATGCATGAAGCGATTCGAGATCTTCGCGGGCGTACGATCACGACCGTTTTGGGTTTGAGATGTCGCGCCCTCGATACACAGAAGTTGTGGATAACTTTGTGGGCAACCATGCGAGCTTTGCTCGCCGAACCGCGTCAGGCTTAGGTTGTGACAAAACGATGAAATTTTGAGCATAAATAAGTTCTTTTAAATCAATGACTTACACCGATTTTTCAACGTTTCCGAAACGTTTCACATCCTTTTCTGGCGGATGGGGATGCGATGTGGAGCATTGCCTCATCAAGCCGAGAGGAGTTTGCCATGTCCCATGACATGACCGGTCTGAACCACCGGGACTCCAGCCTACTCGTCTGGCCTGTCAGCTCACTGCTAAAGGCCATTGCTGACAGTCTGGAAGCGCGCTTTAACCCAGTGGCCGTACAGGGCGAAATTTCAGGGTTTTCGCGTGCGGCAAGCGGTCATTGCTATTTTTCGCTCAAGGACGACGCTGGGCAGATTCGCTGCGCGATGTTCCGCCGCGCCGCGACCTTGCTTGACTTCAGCCCACGTGATGGCTTGCGGGTTGAATTGCGCGGGCGGCTGGGTGTGTACGAGGCCCGCGGCGAGCTACAGCTGATCGTCGAGTCCATGCGTCAGGCCGGGCAAGGAACGCTGTTTGAGCAGTTTTTAAAGCTCAAAGCCAAGCTGGAGGCCGAAGGTCTTTTCAATACAGACCGCAAACGTGATGTACCGCTGATGCCCAAGGCCATTGGCGTGGTCACGTCGCTGGGTGCTGCGGCCCTGCATGACGTGGTGACGGCCTTGCAACGCCGCGTGCCGCACACTCCGGTTGTCATATACCCGGCCAGCGTACAGGGTGCGCAGGCGGCAGGGGAATTGCGCGATGCACTTTCAAAGGCATATCAACGGCGTGAAGTTGATGTGCTGTTGTTGGTACGCGGCGGTGGTGCAATGGAGGATTTGTGGGCCTTCAACGACGAGGCCCTGGCCCGCATCATTGCCGAATCGCCGATCCCCATCGTCAGCGGCGTTGGGCATGAAACGGATTTCACCATCGCCGATTTTTGTGCCGATGTGCGCGCACCCACGCCCACGGCAGCTGCTGAACTGTGCGCACAGCCGCAGGCCATATGGCTGGGTGTTCTCGAGGCCATGGGCTCGCGCCTTCAAAATAGCGTCGACAGGCATCTGCAGACCAGCAGCCAGCGGCTGGACATGGCAGCCTCAAGCTTGAGTCGCCCCTCCCATTTCGTCACCCGGCAGCAAGCCCGGCTGGCGTCCCATCAACAAAACTTTCAGCATGCCCAGCGCACCAACGCGAGGCAGATGCAGCACCATTTGAGCCTGATGCACACGCGCTTTGGCCAGGCGGTGGCACGCAGCACGGCGTGGCCGAAAGAGCGGTTGGCCAGCGCCAGCGTGCGGCTCGAGTTGCTCAGTCCGCAGTTGGTGCTTCAGCGCGGTTATGCCTGGCTGACCAACACCGAAGGCCAAGCCATCAGCAGTGCCAACAAGACGCATCCCGGGCAATCCGTTCGCGCTACCCTGATGGACGGACAGGTTGATTTGACGGTGTCAAGCCCGCGTCTGATTTAGTTTTTACAATAGATCTGGTAAGCTTTTTGATTGACGCTTTTTTTGCATCGGCCTTACCTTTTTAGCCCACAACCCGAAAGAAAATCATGGAACACCAACTCCCCCCACTGCCTTATCCCATCGACGCCCTGGCGCCCAACTACAGCAAGGAAGCATTTGAATATCACCACGGGAAGCACCACAACGCTTACGTTGTGAATCTCAACAACCTGCAAAAAGGCACCGAGTTTGAGGCCATGACGCTTGAGGAAATCGTCAAAAAATCAAGCGGCGGTGTGTACAACAACGCAGCACAAATCTGGAACCACACCTTTTTCTGGAGCTGCATGAAGCCCGCTGGCGGCGGCGAGCCATCTGGCGCGCTAGCTGCGGCCATTAACGCCAAATTTGGCTCGTACGCTGCTTTTAAGGAGGCTTTCGTCAAATCTGCTGTGGGCAACTTCGGCTCTGGCTGGACGTGGCTGGTGAAAAAGGCTGATGGTTCGGTAGACATCGTTAACACTGGCCCTGCAGGTACCCCGCTGACCACCGCCGACAAGGCGCTGATGACAGTTGACGTCTGGGAGCACGCGTACTACATCGACTACCGCAACATGCGCCCGAAATTTGTTGAGACTTTCCTGTCAAGCCTTGTGAACTGGAGCTTTGCTGAAGCGAACTTCGCTTGACGTCACGGTCATAACAAAAAACCGGCTTTTTAGCCGGTTTTTTTATGTCATCTGGCCGCCTGAAACAAAGGTCCCTGCAGCTTTGCACCAGCTTTTATGCCCTTTTTGGCAAACCAGCCTTTGTTCATTTCCAGCACGTAACGCACTGGTTTGGCCGAACAGTGAGCGTCCATTGTTTGCGGCTTCATGTCTTCAATGTTGACGATGGTGCCATCATCAGCAATGAACGCGGCGCTTAGCGGCAATAGGGTGTTTTTCATCCAGAAGCATTGCTGTGTGGCCTGCTCAAACACAAAAATCATGCCCTCATGCTGCGGCATGTCCTTGCGGAACATCAGCCCCGTCTGGCGTTGTTCAGGTGTAGCAGCAACCTGCACATCAAGGCGGTGCATGCCGGCTGCCAGCTTGATTCGTTCCAGATTCATTTGGGGTGCATCTTGCGCCTGTGCGGCAAGCGAAATTGCCGATAAGGACGCGATTGACGCGATCAACAAGAATCTCTTAACGGACAAATGCGGTTTGAAAGTCATGGTGGGAACCAGTAGTTAACGGATCAATGAAATAAAGCATAAACCAGTTGATTCAAGGAACCATAAAAAATGCCCGCACTAGGCGGGCATTTTTTTGAGCAGCAGCTAATTACTTCGCGGCTGGCTTGGCTTCGGCTTTCACTTCAGCTTTTGCAGCTGGCTTGGCTTCAGCTTTCTTGGCGGCCTTGGCTTCAGCTTTTGCTTTCTTGTCAGCAGCAGCTTTTTCTTTCTTGGCAGCAGCGGCAGCAGCTTTTTCTTCTTTGGTCATTTTGGCTGGCTTGGCATCGGCCTTCACTTCAGCTTTGGCAGCTGGTGTAGCAGGCGTTGCTGGGGTAGCAGCCATTGCTGGCTTGGCAGCAGCAGAAGCGCCAGCCATAGGAGCGCCAGCGTGGGAAGCGGCGAAAGCGCCAACAGCAAACAGGCTAGAAATCAGAGCAGCGAGGATTTTGTTCATTTGGATGTTCCTGAAATAACGTTATTGGAGAAAGTACCCCGAAACTTTCGGAGGCCTAACCGTAACGAGGCCGCTTTGCAATCGGTTGACAGGCCGTGCAACTTTTTTTATTGACGTGTATTTACGGCTAGAATTTAGGGGTTTTTACCTAAAACGTCATTCAACACCGTTTTTGGGCGCATCAGTAAACACCCTCACTGCACCTTCTGGAGACTCTTTAAACATGTACAAGCACATCGTTATCCCCGCTCAGGGCCACAAAATCACGGTCAACGCCGACAACTCCCTGAATGTGCCGGATGAGCCGGTCATTCCGTTTATTGAAGGTGACGGTACTGGTCAGGATATTACGCCTGTGATGCTCAAGGTGGTGGATGCAGCGGTGGAAAAGGCTTATGGCGGTAAAAAGAAGATCCACTGGATGGAAGTTTATGCGGGCGAAAAGTCAACCAAGGTGTATGGCCCGGATGTCTGGCTGCCTGAGGAAACCCTGCACGCCGTGCGTGACTATGTCGTGTCGATCAAAGGCCCTCTGACCACGCCGGTTGGCGGCGGCATCCGCAGCCTGAACGTGGCGATGCGCCAGGAACTGGACTTGTACGTTTGCTTGCGACCCATCCAGTACTTCAAGGGTGTGCCATCGCCTGTCAAAGAGCCAGAAAAAACTCACATGGTGATCTTCCGTGAAAATTCAGAAGACATTTATGCGGGTATCGAGTTTGAATCGGGTAGCGACAAAGCGAAGAAGCTCATCAAGTTTTTGCAAGACGAGATGGGCGTTAAAAAGATTCGCTTCCCCAACACGTCCGGTATCGGTATCAAGCCAGTGTCCAGCGAGGGCACGGAGCGCCTGATGCGCAAGGCCATTCAGTACGCGATTGACAACGACAAACCCAACGTGACCATCGTACACAAGGGCAACATCATGAAGTACACCGAAGGTGGCTTTCGTGACTGGGCTTACGGTCTGGCACAAAAAGAATTTGGCGCTGAACTGATTGACGGCGGCCCGTGGTGCAAGTTCAAAAACCCTAAAACCGGCAAGGAAATCATTGTCAAAGACGTGATTGCTGACGCGTTTTTGCAGCAAATCCTGCTTCGCCCGGCTGAATATTCAGTGGTGGCCACGCTCAATCTGAATGGCGACTATATTTCTGACGCCTTGGCGGCCCAGGTTGGCGGTATCGGTATTGCACCGGGCGCGAATTTGTCTGACACCGTGGCATGTTTTGAAGCCACCCACGGCACAGCGCCTAAATACGCCGGCAAAGACTACGTGAATCCGGGTTCCGAGATTCTGTCGGCAGAAATGATGCTGCGCCACATGGGGTGGTTTGAAGCGGCTGACCTGATCATCAGTTCAATGGAAAAGTCAATTGCCTCCAAGAAGGTCACGTATGACTTTGCCCGCCTCATGGAAGGCGCGACCCAGGTCAGCTGCTCCGGTTTTGGCCAGGTCATGATTGAAAATATGTAACCCATCCCCACATTGAGGGAATGAGTAAACCGCCTGGGAGTCATCCCAAGGCGGTTTTTTATTGGCTTATTCCAACTCCCAGCGCAAAAAGCTTGACCGATGGCTAGAATGAAATTCATGGCGACCAAACCACCCAAAATTCCCGCAAGCCCCAGCGCTCCTACTTCCAAGCCGCAAAAGGTAGATGGCGACGACGGCGGCACGGTGGTGCTCGAACGTCGGCCGCAAAAAACCAAACCGCCGCAGATGTACCAGGTGGTAGTGCTGAATGACGACTACACACCCATGGAGTTCGTGGTGATGGTGATTCAGGAGTTTTTTAACAAGGATCGGGAAACTGCCACCCAGATCATGCTGAAAATCCACCTCGACGGGAAGGGTGTTTGCGGTGTTTTTTCGAAAGACGTGGCTGCGACCAAGGTTGATCAGGTCACAGAGGCGGCGCGCAAGCACGGTCATCCATTACAGTGTCTGAGCGAGCCGCTGGAGTAAGCGGAATCAACAAGCTATTGAATTGCCGTAAACCGCCGCCAATATTCACAGAGTAGTCAGTAAATTAACGTAGCAAGCTAAAGGAAGCCAAATGATTGCCCAGGAACTAGAAGTCAGCTTGCACATGGCCTTTGTCGAAGCGCGGCAGCAACGCCATGAATTCATCACGGTCGAGCACTTGTTGCTGGCCCTGCTGGACAACCCAAGCGCCGCCGAGGTGCTTCGCGCATGCTCTGCCAATGTTGATGATCTGCGCAAGTCACTTGCCAACTTCATCAAGGACAACACACCGCAAGTGGCGGGTACCGAGGATGTCGACACCCAGCCGACGCTCGGTTTTCAGCGCGTTATCCAACGCGCCATCATGCACGTGCAGTCCACCGGTAATGGTAAAAAAGAAGTGACCGGCGCGAACGTGCTGGTGGCCATTTTTGGTGAAAAAGATTCGCACGCGGTGTACTACCTCCATCAGCAGGGCGTGACCCGGCTGGACGTTGTCAACTTCATTGCGCACGGCATCAAAAAGAGTGACCCACCCGAGCCCGCCAAGGCTGGCGAAAGCGCTGCCGAAAACGAAGAGGGTGGCTCTGAAAAGAACGAGAAGCAGTCCCCACTGGAGCAGTACACCCAAAACCTGAACCAGCTGGCCAAAGACGGCAAGATTGACCCACTGATTGGCCGCCATTACGAGGTCGAGCGCGTCATTCAAATCCTGTGCCGCCGCCGTAAAAACAACCCGCTGCTGGTGGGTGAGGCTGGCGTGGGCAAGACCGCGATTGCCGAGGGTCTGGCCTGGCGCATCACGCAAAAAGATGTGCCTGAAATTTTGGCCGAAGCCCAGGTGTATTCACTTGACATGGGCGCCTTGCTGGCCGGTACCAAATATCGCGGTGACTTTGAACAGCGCCTGAAAGGCGTGCTCAAGTCGCTCAAAGACAAGCCGAATGGCATATTGTTCATTGACGAGATTCACACGCTGATTGGTGCGGGTGCGGCTTCTGGGGGTACGCTTGATGCGTCGAACTTGCTCAAGCCCGCGCTCAGCTCGGG
>JANNYZ010000070.1:0-51359 GCA_031410335.1 Polaromonas sp.
GGCTCCAGCCCAATAAATACATGCGCAAGCAGCTACGTTTTATATAGCAGTCAATAACTCAAACTGGCAACCGCACACAAGCACGCAAACCTGGCTGTGTATTTTCAAGCACCAACTCCCCACCATGCGCCTGCGCCACCAGGCGGCACAGGTACAGGCCCAGGCCTACGCCGCCTGTGCTGCGCTGGCGGGCGGCATCGGCCCTGAAAAACGCCTGGGCCAGTTGCGGCAACTGGTCGGGTGCGATGCCGGGGCCGTGGTCGCGCACCTTCAGTTCCACGGTGCTCCCCGCGCGGCTCAGGCTGACTTCAATCGGCCCCTTGCCGTGGCGCTGGGCGTTGTCCAGCAGGTTGCGCAGCAGTAGCCTGATGCGGGTGCGGTCGAGTGGCAGTGCTGGCAAACCGGTTTCGATTTCTAGGACCAGTGGCGGACTGTTGGTTACGCCTGATGCTGCCTCGCGTACCAGCTCGCCCAAGTCCGTCGGCTCCAGATTTAGCGCCGCGTGGTTGCCGCTCAGGCGTTCGCTTTCCAGCAGGTCGGTGATGAGCCGCGCCATTTCGGTCAGGTCGCTCAGCAGGGCTTGCCTGGCTTCCTGTGTGTCGCTGGTCTCGGGCAGCAGCTCGGTGTTCAGTCGGGCACGGGTCAGGGGGGAGCGCAGCTCGTGGCTGATGGCCAGCAACAGGGCGCGTTTGGCGTCCAGCATTTGCGCAATTTCCTGGCCCATGGTGTTGATTTGCCTGGCCAGCTCGCCCAGCTCATCACTCCTGCGCACTCGGATGGGCTGGCTGAAGTTGCCTGCGCCAAAGCGCTGCACGCCGGCACCAATGTCGTCGAGCGGCTTGAACAGCCGACGCACGTAGGCAAAGGACAACGCCGTCAAGCCCAGCAGCATCGCCAATGTGAGCCAGCCGAACATGCCGGGGCTTTGACGCCATTCCATGTTGCCCAAACCAAAGGTGATAGTGTGGCCGTCAGCTGTTTGGCGCTTTAAAAAACCTGAACGCATGTCCGAAGAATCATGACTACCTTGCCATTTATCAGTCTGGCGTTTGGGGTGCGAGTCAAATTGGGTAGTTGGCCCTTCAATACGCACTGAAATCGGTAACCGTTCTGTCAGCGCTCTGGCTTTGGTAGCGTCGGGCGGCGAGCCAATGTCTTGCGTCAGTCGGTCTACATAGTCGGTCAGCAGTGGCTTGACAGCAGCGCGCCAGCCACCTGAAAACGCTTTGGTGGTGCCAACGACGAAAGTCGCGCTCATGGCCAATGCCAGCAGCAAAAAAAGCGCCAGTAGCCGCCAGCGCAGTGAATGACCCAGGCGATGTAGCCAGCCTAGTCGTTTTGCAGGGCGCTGGTTGTTCTTCATGCTGCGCGTCCCAGGGCCAATGAATAGCCCGCATTGCGAAGCGTCTTGATGCAGTCCAGCGGCTCCAGTTTTTTGCGCAGGCGGCTCACCACAATGTCAACCGAGCGACTGAACAGATCTGCCTCGTGGCCGCGCAGCTGGTTCAAAATATCGTCGCGGGTGAAGACCTTGCCCGGCGTGCTTGCCAGCAATGTGAGCAGCGCGTATTCAGTACCTGTCAGCGTCACGGTTTGGCCGTGCCGCAGCACCGTGTGGGTGTCCAGGTCAATCTCCAGCCCGTCGAAGGCCAGGCGTTGTTTGTCCGCGGGCAAGCGGCGTCGCCGCAGCACGGTTTGCAGCCGTGCCACCAGCTCGCGCGGCTCAAAGGGTTTGGGCAGGTAATCGTCTGCGCCCAGCTCCAGCCCTACGACCCGGTCCATCACGTCGCCGCGCGCGGTCAGCATGATGATCGGGATGTCACTTGTTTTACGAATGGTGCGGCACAGCTCAAAGCCGTCCATCTCGGGCAGCATCACGTCCAGAATGGCTGCGTCAAATGCGCCGCTGCTCAGCTTGGTTAATCCCAAGCTGGGCAGGGTGGCGCTTTCCAGCAGCAGGTCAAAACGCTTGAAGTACGCTGCCAAGGGCCCTGACAACTGTTCGTCGTCGTCAATCAGCAGAATTTTGGACATGCTGCATTCTGCCGTTGTTTAGGCTCACCACGGGTCTCGGTTACGGCTGAAATAAACCCCTAGCGCAACCACGATCACAGCTGCAATTGCGCCGATGGCAACGCTGACGGGGTCAACCACCCCAGCCCCGGCGGCGCTGCATCAAATCGCGTACTTGTTGTTGCTGCGCCGGGTTCAGGCTGTCGTAAAAGTCTGCGGCAGCGGCAATCACTTCAGGACTTTTGCTGCGCAGGGCACCGGTTTTTTCGTCAACGAAAGCCTGTGCTTTGGCTTTGTCGAGCGTAGTGCCTGCCACCAGGCTCTGCAGCTCTGCACGTGGGTCGGTGGTTTTGCCCATCAGGGCGGTGCGCTGCTCACGGAGAATGCCTGCCAGCACGCTCAGGCGCTGCTTTTGCGCGTCGTTCAGGTCCAGCTTTTTGCCTGCATAGTCAACCATTTTGGTTTGCTTGGCGGCGATGTCGGCTTCGCTCATGTTGCCATGGCGGTGACTTGAACAAGCTGACAGCGAGCCAATGACCAGCGTGGCACCCAATGCCGTTGCCAGCGTTCTTTTGATCCAGTGTTTCATGATGCGTCCTTTGAAGGCGTTGTTAAGAAGCCTAGATGGTGCCCGCTGGGCGCATATAAATCTTGTCTGCGTGGTGCCGAAATGTTTCGGTTTATTTCAGCTCTGCTAGTTCTGCTTTTCCATATCCACACACACCATGGCCTCGTGGCGGTTCCAGCGCAGGGTGATGACAAACGGGTGCTTGCGTACCCGGGTTTTGATGCTGGGAGCGCCCTGGATTTTGACCGGCACTGAAATGGTCAGCCCTGAGCCCAGCGTTTTGCGCGCATTGCCGGCCAGCGTGTTGGCGATTTCGCCTACGGCGTCCAGCAGGTTGCCTTCGCTCAAGTCGGTTTCCTGCTGCAGCAGCAGCAATTCGCGCAGCATTTTGGCGGGCATGGACACCACCACCTGGCCGTTGTAGCTGCCTGAAAATGCCACGATGCCGTTAAATTCAAAGCCCTGCACATCGCCTGTGCCCAAAAAGGCAGAGGTGATTTGCGGCTCCTGGCGGCTGGTGACCTGCAGGTAGTTTTTGATCGAGTCAACAAACAGCCGGAGATCGGTTTCACTGAGGGTAGCCATACGGGTGCCTAGCGTGAATCCGACACATCGAGCAGCGCGATTTGCAGCTCTTCGTCAGTAAAGGGTTTGGACACAAAACCGCGCGCGCCCAGCTTGAGGGCGGCTATGGCGGTTGATTTGTCGCTCAGCGCGCTCACCACCAGAATGTTGATGGTGGCGTCATGTTTGAGCAGGGCAGCGATGCATTCAATACCGTCCATCTCGGGCATGGTCAGGTCCATCGTCACCACATCGGGTCGTGCCACTTTGGCAATGCGCACGGCCTCCAGCCCGTTTTTGGCCAGGCCTACCACGGCCACGTTTTTCAGGCCGCCGCTTTGCACCACACGCGAGATGCGGGTGCGAATCATGTTGGAGTCGTCGACGATCAATAAACGCATGTCGTACTCCTTTCACAAGCGGTCATCACACAAACCTCACTTTGAATTCAGTGTGCTGGTGGGGTACGGTGGACAGCAGCAAACGCGCGCCCATGCTGTGCACATGGGTCTGCACCACGTCCAGACCCACGCCGCGGCCTGCATGGGGACCGGCCTGGTTGGCAGTTGAAAACCCGGGCTTGAAGATGTGCGAGATGATCTGCTTGTCGCCAAAGCTGTCCAGCTGTTCAGGGCTGTACCAGCTCAGGTCGATGAGTTTTTGGCGAATGCGTTTGGCGTCAAGGCCTGCGCCGTCGTCACGCACGCTCAGTTGCCATTCGCCTGTCTCTTCACGGGTCAGGTTGACCTGCAGCTGGCCGGTTGCGTTTTTGCCCAGCGCTGTCCGCTCAGTAGCATCTTCAATACCGTGAACCACCGCATTGCGCACCAGCTGAATGGCAATATCGCGAATCTGGTTAACCTTGTGCGCAGGCAAGTCCAGCACACTGCCCATGTTGACGGTGGCGGCCACTGTTTTTTGGCAGTCGCGGCCCACGTCCCTGGCCAGCTTGTTCAGCAAAGCATTGAAGGCATCGGGCGTGACGGGGTTGGCCGATTCGCTGCCAGACGTTTTGCGTGCGCTGATCGCTTTGAAGGCGGCAACTTTGGTCAGCAAGTCTTCCAGCGGTAAAGGCAAAGACAGCAGCGTGTCGCCCGTGGCCTGGCCGCCGTCTTTGAGCTTTTGCAGTTCGCTTTCAAACTGGTGCGCCAGACTGGCCAGCACGTCCAGGCCAAGCGATGCCGCGTCACCCTTGATGGCATGAATCCGGCGAAACGCACCATCCACCGCTTTGAGCACCTGGGTTTCAGACGACACCGACGACGTGCTGCGCAGCAGGTCATTGATCTCCAGCAGCGATGCCTCGGTGCGCTCCACAAAGCTGCGCATAGTGGCGGGGTCGGTCTCAAACGCCGTGAGCAGCATCGAGAACTCTTTTTGCGAGCGCTGGCGCTCCTTGTGCAGGCGCTCTTCCAGCTCGACTTTTTGCGAGATGTCTTGCACCGTGACCAGCAAATGCCGCACCTTACCCGCACCCTGAACGCGATTGAAGTGAAACGAGAGGTAGCGTGTGGTGTCCTGGCCCAGCCGGTTTTTAACCGTGGCTTTGACTTCTGACAGCGGGTTGATGCCCTGTATCAGCTGTTCTTTGACGTGCGGGGCAAACAGCAGGTCAATGTAGTCGCGCGCTTCGCCCAACACTTTTTCAGACACCAGTGGCTGCAGCACCTCAAAAAAGCTTTGCCCCGAAGAAAGCTTGCGACCAAACAGGTTGTGGGTCGACTGCGACAGCTGTGAGCCCAATTGCATGTCGGGCGTCAGCAAAAACAGGCCTTCACGCACGCTGGTCAAAATCTCACGGTTTTCCTCGCTGACGGCTTCAATCTCTGCATCAGACATGCGCAGCCTGCGCAAAAACTTGAACAGGATAAAAGCAAAATTGAGCAGCGCCAGCGCAATGCCGACCGTTTGCACCAGGCGCAGCGTGTTGGCGCGCTGCGACGCCACTGCCTCGAGTGCCGTGGTCAGCTCGTTCATCAGGCCGAGCAACTTGAGGTTGTTGGCTTTGGCGTAGTCCACTGCTGCCTGTAGTTCAGCGTCGCCTGCCTTGCCGGCCAGCACGGGTGCCAGCGCGGCCTGGTAGGGCGTCCACAGGGTTTGAGCCTTGGCCAGAATCTCGGCGGCTGCCGTGCCAACAGCGGCCCGAAGAAACACCGGTTTGCCATTGCCACCCGGCACGGTGGCGCCGTTTTGAAAGCCCTTGAGCGACTGGTCAAACAGGCTGGCTGAGAACTGCAGCTCTTCAATCGAGGCGGCTTGCGGCAAGCCCTTGAGTTTGGCGGCCTCCACCGCCAGCAGCGCCTTGGCGGTGCGCTGCGACAGCATTCGCTGACGACCTGACAAATTGATGCCCACCGCGTCTTCGGCAATCTGGAACGAGGTGTAAAAATTCAGGATCAGCACACCCAGGTCAAACAGCAGGAAAAGCGCTACCGCAATGATGATGTCGCGGTATTTTCCGGTACTCAATCGCCCTTTGGCGCCCTGTTGATGTGGGCGGGCAGCTCCTGTTTTAGGAGCAGATGCTGATTTGCCAGATGGGGTGGTCAATACTGCTGCCATGGTTGAACTCCTGTTGCTTGCAAACTGACGGGGTTTGTGGCCCCGTCAGTCAAGGGTATGGCGGCTTTGGACCTGTTGCGATGTGTGCAGGTGCTAGGCGGTCAGCTTTTCGACATGCGCCTGGCGGGTGTACAAAAAGTCAATCACGGCCTTGCGGTAGCCAAGATACTTCGTGCTTTCAGCCAGCTCAACCCGGTTGCGTGGCCGTGCCAGATCAACGGTCACGATGTCGCCAATCGTGGCACTCGGCCCGTTGGTCATCATCACGATGCGGTCGCTCAGCAACACGGCTTCGTCCACATCGTGGGTCACCATCACCACTGTGCTTTGGGTTTTGTGCACGATGGCCAGCAGCTCGTCTTGCAGCTTGGCGCGGGTTAGCGCATCGAGTGCACCAAAGGGCTCGTCCAGCAGCAGCACTTTGGGCTCCATCGACAGGGCCCGTGCAATGCCCACACGCTGCTTCATGCCGCCGGATATTTCGCCAGGGCGCTTTTGAGCAGCGGCGGTCAGGCCCACCATGGCCAGCACCGCATCGGTGCGCTCCTTGAGTTGGGCTTTGGTCTCGGTAGCGCTGAAGACGCGCTCAACAGCCAGGTAGACGTTTTCAAAGCAGGTGAGCCAGGGCAACAGCGAGTGGTTTTGAAACACCACCGAACGCTCTGGCCCCGGGCCGGAGATTTCGCGGTTGGCGCAAATCAGGCTGCCTTCAGTGGGTGTGGTCAGCCCGGCAATCAGGTTAAGCAGCGTTGACTTGCCACAACCCGAGTGGCCAATGAGCGCCACAAACTCGCCTTTGGCAACCGTCAGGTTGACGTTTTTTAATGCACAAAACAGACCTTTTTTGGTTTTGAAGGTCTGTTCAACGCCCTGGATCTCGATGTACTTGCTGCCTAGGGAGTCGCTCATGATTTAACCACTTCAAACGTAAACGCGGTAGCCAGCTTGATGAGTGCAAATTCCAGCACCAGGCCCACAATGCCAATCACAAAAATCGCGATGATGATGTTCTTGACGTTCAGGTTGTTCCATTCGTCCCAGACCCAAAAGCCAATGCCCACGCCGCCAGTCAGCATCTCGGCCGCCACAATCACCAGCCAGGCCGTACCGACTGCCAGGCGCACACCCGTCAGCATGTAGGGCAGCACAGCCGGGAACAAAATTTTGGTCACGATCTTCCATTCGCTCAGGTTCAGCACGCGTGCCACGTTCATGTAGTCTTGCGGCACGCGCTGTACGCCCACGGCGGTGTTGATGATCATGGGCCAGATCGAGCAGATAAAAATCGTCCAGATAGCGGCCGGGTTAGCGCCTTTAAAGACCAGCAAGCCAATCGGCAGCCAGGCCAGTGGTGACACCGGGCGAAGCAGGCTGATGAGCGGATTAAACATGGTGCTCAAAAACTTGAAGCGGCCAATCATGAATCCGACGGGAATACCTACGATGGCGGCCAGACCAAAACCCATCGCTACCCGCTTGAGGGACGACAGGATGTTCCAGCCAATACCCTGATCGTTCGGGCCTTTGCTGTAAAACGGGTCACTGAAGATAGTGACCGCTTGGCCAAAGGTGGCGCTGGGCGATGGAATGCTGCCCTTCGTGGTGATGGATATCGCCATCCACAACAAGACCAGGAAACCAAAGCCGAGCAGGGGCGGCATGATGCCCATCCACACAAAAGAAAAGTCGCGCGGTGGCCTTGATTCTTTCTGTATCGCTGCTACAGGCGCAGTTTTTTCGGTATTTGACATATCTTTTAGGGCTGTAGCCCCCTGTTTGTATGCGCGAGCAGCTCCTGAATCAGTAGCGTCTGAGCTGCCCGCGTTGTGTACCTCATGAAAAACAGCAGCAACCATGGTGTGCTCCTTGGGTGTTAGGTGAGTCGGGTGCTGCGCGTCAAGCTTTGACTTTGAAGCTGTCGGCATACTTGGCGGGGTCTTTGCCGTCCCACACCACGCCGTCCAGCATCTTGCTGCTGCGCATCACGTCTTTGGGTACGCTGACCTTTGCAGCGGTGGCGGCCTGCTTGTAAATATCAATCTGGTTGACCTGCTTGGCCATGGCGAGGTAGTCCACGTGGTCTTTCATCAAGCCCCAGCGCTTGTGCTGCGTCAGGAACCACATGCCGTCAGACAGGTACGGGAAGTTGACAGCGCCATCGCCGGAGAACTTCATGTAGTTCGGGTCGTCCCAGGTCTTGCCCATGCCGTTCTGGTAGCGGCCCAGAATGCGTTGGTTGATGGCGTCAACACTGGTGTTGACATAGCTCTTGTCAGCAATGGTTTCGGCCATCTTGGTTTTGTTGCTCAGGCTGGCGTCAATCCATTTGCCAGCTTCCAGAATGGCTGCGGTCACGGCGCGTGCGGTGTTCGGGTTCTTTTTGACGAACTCTGCCGTGGTGCCAAGAACTTTTTCAGGGTGGTCTTTCCAGATGTCCTGCGTGGTGATGGCGGTCACGCCGATGCCGTCGATGATGGCGCGGTGGTTCCAGGGCTCGCCCACGCAGTAGCCGTCCATGTTGCCAACGCGCATGTTGGCCACCATTTGCGGTGGCGGTACGGTGATGACTTTGGCGTCTTTCAGGGGGTTGATGCCGTTGGCCGCCATCCAGTAGTACAGCCACATGGCGTGCGTGCCGGTGGGGAAGGTTTGCGCAAAGGTGTATTCACGCTTGTCCGTGTTCATCAGCTTGGCCAGTGACGGGCCATCCACTGCGCCTTTCTCAGCCAGTTTTTTGCTGAGTGTGATGGCCTGACCGTTGTGGTTCAGCGTCATCAGCACGGCCATGTCTTTTTTCGGGCCAGCGGTGCCTGCGTGGACCCCATAAATTAGGCCGTACAGCGAATGGGCAAAGTCCAGTTCGCCACTGACCAGCTTGTCACGCACGCCGGCCCAGCTGGCCTCCTTGGTGGGGACGATGGTGACGCCATATTTTTTGTCAATGCCCAGCACTGACGCCATCACAACCGATGCGCAATCTGTCAGGGGAATGAAGCCAATCTTGACTTCTTTCTTTTCGGGTGCATCAGAGCCTTGTGCGTAGACCACTGCGCGCAGGGCGGGGCTGATGCCCACTGCGCCGACAGCGGCAGCTTGCAACACATGGCGGCGTGTCAGTGAGGGTTTGAGCAATTCAGTCATGGTTAAAAACTCCAAAAAGTAAATGTCATTTGAAAATGCAAAAGGCGTCCAATCCAACATTCATAGCGGGCTATGAATGCCGGGTTGAACGCCTTTGTTCGGATGTCTGGCTGCTTCGCCGTTGAAGCTGCCTATCTGTGACTAACCATAGTCAATGAATAGCCTCAAGCAATACGCGTGCCAGTTCAATATTTCAGACTGTTTTTCGAGTTTTCCAAATTGGAAGGGATCAGCGAAGAGACCCCGCTTAGAGGGGCTCGATGCGATCGATGCCTGTCAGCGTCTAGCGCTGATGAAATACGACAAGTTTCACTTCGCGAGTCTGGTCGCCACGAGTGGCCGTGATGGTGGCTTCGTAGCGCGCACCCGGCACGGGAATCCGGTTCTGAAAGCTGAATACGAAATTACCCGCTGCATCGGAACGAATCGATTGGCTGGAAATTTGCTGATTGATACCGAAGACACCCGCCAAAGCGGCGATGGCCTGAACCTGCACGTCAACTTTTGTATCTGGCGCGGTCTTGCCGCGAACTTCCACCGTGCCACCTGAGACTTGGGCGTTGTTAGCAGGGCTGGTGATTTCAAGTGGTAACGCCACGGGTACCGCTTGCGGTGCAGCCAGCACAAAACTCCAGTTCTGCCTGACCGTATTTCCGGCGGTGTCTGATGCCGTTACCTCTACTGGGTATGTGCCTGCGCGCAGTTCTCCGCGCCAGGTCAGGAATTGCGGCGTAATGCTGGCGTTGCGCGTTTGATCAGCCCCGCCAATCATCAATTTAACGGTTTTAGGGTCGACGCCGACGCCGCCCATGTCATCAAACGTGGCCGACACAGAGATGGGGTTACCGGTGACAACTTCATTATTTTTAGGCGACAGATTTTTGACGGTAGGCGGGCGAGCGTCCACCAACAAGGCTTGGTTGAGCCGGGACCGTGAAACCTGCCCGTTGGCCTCAAGTGCCATCGTGATCGTCAGCGAGGCAGGAAAGTTGTCGTTACGCCGAATGGTGTACGCACCCTCATAGCGACCTCGCTGGACTTCTGGCATGGGGACGTCGCGCACCACGCCGTCGATGGTGAGCAAGGCACGTGCGCCCGGTGTGCCCACAGCGTTGAAGCGCAGTTCGGCACCTGGCTCTATTCTGGCGACTGGCGTCACGCCGAATCGCTCAATCACCGGCAATGCACCGACAGGCGGCGTTGGCGTGGGTTGCGCCACGACCGGCGCAGTGGCTGCTGCGAATGCCTGAGTGGTTGCACTGGCTATCCCGCGCACGCGCAGTGTGACGCGAGCGGTTGGCTGAGTCCCCAGCCGGTCGCGGCGGCTGACGGTGTACGTGCCCTCGTAAACACCTGGGCTGGTTTCACGCAGGGCAATGTTTTTGTTGACGCCAGTGATGCGTACGCTCGCCTGTCCGCGGGGCGTGCCCTCCAGGGTGAAGTCAATATCGCTGCCCGGTGTAACCGGCGGTGACGCGTCGATGTTGAAGCTGGCGATTTGCGGCGCGGCTTTTCCGCGTTGCTGGGCGCTTGACAGCTGGGGCAATGTCGCCACGAACCCCACGATCAGTGCGGGGATGATCAGCCTTAAAACCGCTAGTGAAACTCTCATTTTGGGACCCTTCGTTATACATTTGATTACTGCAGTAACGTTTTTAATCCTTAACGCAGAGGATGGTTGTAGGCGATTCGGAAGGTGTGTGTAAGGCTAGTTGCCGACATCTGACGGGGGTTCCGGTGCCGGCCCGGCTGGGCGCAGACGACACAGCAAAACAGGCTCAGGTATCGAGCGCATGTCGAGAACGGATCGATTCAGAAAAATGCACTACTACTGTGCGCTGCACCAATTTGACCGGTCAGGTGACAGAACGTTCTAAACGAGATGAATCACAGGCCGGCGTTTTGCGCTGATTTTTCAACCCAGCAAATCGGCGGCATCAAGCATGCGTTGCGCGACTTCACCCATGCGCAGGCCTTTATCCATCGCAGCCTCGCGCAGTCTTTCAAAGGCCACTTTCTCGGTCAGACCCTGCCGCTGCATCAGAAGGCCCTTGGCCCGGTCAATCACTTTGCGGTCTTGGAGCTCGGTTTTGGCATGGGCCAGTTCCTGGCGCAAGCCCTGTTCATGCTCAAAACGGGCCATGGCCACATCCAGAATCGGGCGAATGCGGTCTGGCGACAAGCCTGCCACGATGTACGCCGACACGCCTGCAGCCACCGCGTCCTTGACGTGGGTGGTGTCGTTGTCGTTGGTAAACAGCACGATGGGCCGGCGCGCGTCGCGAGTTGCCATGACCACGTGCTCGAGGCTGTCGCGTGCTTCGCTTTCAGCATCCACGATGATCATGTCGGGCTGTAGCTGCGCCAGCCGTTCGGCCAAAAAGGTGTCGGCGGGTAGCACGGCTATCAGGTTGTAGTTGTTCTCCAGCAAGCCAATGCGCAGTTGGCGTGAGCGCTCGGCCAGCGCCATGGCGCGCTCGTCATCGCCATCTGACTCAGCCAGATCTGGTGCAATAACGACGAGGCGAAGCGACTGTGACGGGGTCATGCGCCTATTTCTGCAAGATTCAAGCCAAAAGGGCTAAACCCCCTCGGGCGCTCGCTTCGCGCAGCTTCCCTGCCCCCCGGGAGATGCTTTTCCTGGGGGTGGCCCGTCGAAAAAGACGGTTTGCCAAGCCAAACCTTACACTCGTCAGATGATTATTTTGGGTTTTGAGTCCAGTTGCGACGAAACAGGCGTGGCACTGGTTGACGCGTCAAAAGATGCATCAACCAAGGGCGTGCCGCGTCTGCTGTCACATGCGCTTTTCAGCCAGATCGACATGCACCAGGCCTACGGTGGCGTGGTGCCCGAGCTGGCCAGTCGCGACCATATTCGCCGGGTGCTGCCTTTGACACAGCAGGTGCTGGCCGAGGCGGCCATCGACCTGAAAGATGTGGATGTGGTGGCCTACACGCGCGGCCCCGGTCTGGCGGGTGCGCTGCTGGTCGGCGCTGGCGCGGCGTGTGCCATGGCGGCCGCTCTTGGCAAGCCCGTGATGGGCGTACACCACCTGGAAGGACATTTGCTGTCGCCGTTTTTAAGTGCTGACCCGCCAGAGTTTCCATTTGTGGCGTTGCTGGTGTCGGGTGGCCACACGCAGCTGATGCGGGTTGACCGCGTGGGCAGCTACGACTTGCTGGGCGAAAGCATTGACGACGCCGCAGGCGAGGCGTTTGACAAATCTGCCAAGCTAATGGGTTTGCCTTACCCGGGCGGGCCGCATCTGGCCAAACTGGCTGAGGGCGGCGACGGCACAGCCTTCAAGCTGCCGCGCCCGCTGCTGCACAGTGGCAACCTGGATTTCTCATTTGCAGGGCTCAAGACAGCGGTACTGACGCAGGCTAAAAAGTTGGGTGACGCGCTTGAAGGGCGCAAAGCTGACCTCGCGGCATCAACACAAGCCGCCATCGTTGATGTACTGGTTAAAAAATCAATGGCAGCGATGTTACAAACGGGTTTAACACGTCTTGTGGTGGCTGGCGGCGTCGGAGCCAACGCGCTGCTGCGCAGTGAACTGAACGCGGCTTGTGCCAAGCGCAAGATTCGGGTGCATTACCCAGAGCTGCACTTGTGTACCGACAACGGCGCGATGATTGCGTTGGCCGCAGGCATGCGCTTGCAGGCAGGGCTGGAAACCCTCCAGGGCGGCTACACCTTTGACGTGAAGCCGCGCTGGAGTCTGGCCGACATCAGCCGACAGGAGTTGGTCGGCTGATTAGCTGATCAACTGATCAACAGCGGCGACACGTTGCTGACCGGCTGCTTTTTGCCCAGTGTCAGCATCAGCACACCGTTTTCCAGTTTTGCGGAACTGTTGGCGGTGTCAATTTCTAGCGGAAAGCGCCATGCCGCCTTGACCTGGCGCGTCGCGTCAGCCTTGCTGGTGATGCGCACCACGTCGCCTTCAATGCCAATATCAAGCTGCTCTTTTGGCACGCCGGGCACGTCAAGTTGCAGGGTGTATGAATTTTCCAGGTCTTCCACATTGGCAGAGCGCGACACCTGGGTGTCGGCAAACGAGCTGAAGGTGTCGCTCAAAAAGCGGTCCAGCGGTGTGTTGCTGACAATCGGCGCGGCAGCACGGGCAATGGCCGTGGCAGGGCGGGTAGCAAGTGCGTAAAACATGGGGTCTCCTTTTGGGTTGAGTCAGGTTAAAACAAAAGGCTTTTGCAGCATTTACAACTTTTTTCTCGCTGCATGTTTGCCTTACACTTCGCGGCTCTCACCGTGATTGCCGCTGGACAACAACTGGTCGCCGTGGCCGGTTTTTCAAGATGAAAAAGGAATGTATTTTTTTATGGTTCAGTACTTGAAAGTTTTTCTCGCAACCTTATTTCTTGGCGCCGTTTTTTCTGTTTCAGCACAACCTGCTCCGATCAAAGTAGCCTTGATTGAAAGCCTGTCGGGCCCGTTTGCCAACACGGGTGAAGCCGTGTTTCGCAACCTGGTGTGGGCCACCGAGCGCGTCAATGCGCGCGGCGGCATCAAGCTTCCAGGTGGGGCGCGGCCATTGCTGATTGAGCGCTACGACAGCAAAGGCCAAAACGAAGAAGCCCTGAGCGCCTTGCGCGCGGCCATTGACGACGGTGTGACGGTAATCGCTCAGGGCAATTCGTCGGCAACCGCTGCGGTACTGATAGACGCCATCAACAAACACAATGAACGGGAGCCTGGCAAACGGGTGCTGTTTTTGAATTACTCGGCGGTTGACCCGGCGCTGACGAACGAAAAATGCAGCTACTGGCACTTCAGGTTTGACGCCCATGCCGACATGCGTATGACGGCGTTGATAGATGTCTTTAAGGACGACAAATCAGTCAAAAGCGTTTACCTCATAGGGCAGGACTACAGCTTTGGCCAGTCGGTACTTAAAGAGGCAAAAAGACAAATCATGTTGCAGCGGCCCGACGTGCAAATTGTGGGCGACGAACTGCACCCGCTGGGCCGGGTGAAAGACTTCATTCCCTATGCCGCCAAAATCAAAGCCAGGGGCGCACAGGCGGTGCTAACGGGCAATTGGGGCAACGACCTCACGTTATTGATCAAGGCGGCCAAGGACGTGGGTTTTGAAGGTAAGTTTTACACCTTCTACGGCAACGCCTTGGGCGCACCTGCGGCGATTGGCGATGCAGGTTTGGGCAAGGTAATTGCGGTGGCAGAGTGGTTCCCGAACGCAGCGGGCACGCCATCAGAGGCTTTTTACCAGTCTTTTCGCCAGCGCTTCCCCGCGCCTAAAGATGACTACGTTCACATGCGGATGCAAATGGTGATTGAAGCGCTGGCGCAGAGCCTCGAGAAAGCAGGCGTTATTGAAGCAGGCGCTGTGGCCGCGCAGATGGAAAAGGCAGTGGTCACGATGGCGGGGCAACGCGGAACCATGCGCGCCAGCGACCACCAGTTTCAGCAGCCTCTGCTGGTGGCACAAATGGGCAAGCTCGGCGATGCTGGCGTGAAGTTTGACGTCGAAGGCTCTGGTTACGGCTTTCGGGTGGTCAAGACGATTGACAGCGACAAGGCAGCGATGCCAACAACCTGCAAAATGTTCAGGCCTTAAACACTTTTACCGTCATTTTGGGAGCCACGATGCGTCAGGCTGTGTTAAATCTTGAAGAATCCATGATCCGCCAGGTCGCCAATGCGGGCATGGGGCGCAGCGACGTGCTGAAGTTCTGGTTTGGCGAAAGTGATGAGGTCACGCCGCAGTTCATTCGTGACGCTGCTGGCGCTTCGATGCAGCAGGGTGAAACTTTTTACGCGCAAAATTTGGGCCTGCCCGAGTTGCGTGAGGCGATTGCCGTTTATGCCAACGGGTTGCGCACGGCGGGCGCTGCTGTGATCGATGTCAGTCGAATCGCCGTGACGTCTGGCGGTGTGAATGCGCTGATGCTGGCTGTGCAGGCGCTGGTCAGCAGCGGTGACGAGGTGGTGGTCGTGACACCTGTATGGCCCAACCTGATGGCGCAGCCGGCCATCATGGGCGCGCTGGTTAAGTCTGTCAGCCTAAAGCCCGTGGCAGGTTCGTGGCAACTTGACATGGCTGAACTGCTGGCAGCCGTGACCGCCAAAACCAGGGTGCTGATCCTGAATGCGCCCAACAACCCGACCGGCTGGACCTTGTCATGTGATGAGCAGCAAACCCTGCTCGCGCATTGCCGCAGAACGGGAACCTGGATTTTGGCCGATGAGGTGTACGAGCGCCTCTACTTCGAACCGACGAGCAACGGCTGCGCGCCCAGTTTTCTGGATATTTCTGAACCCGATGACCGTTTGGTCGTCGTCAACAGCTTCTCCAAAAGTTTCTTAATGACCGGTTGGCGGCTCGGCTGGCTGGTGATGCCGTCCGCCATGACTGGGCAAATTGGCAAGTTGATTGAGTTCAACACATCTTCTGCGCCAGTATTTATTCAGCGTGCGGGGCTGGTAGCCATCCACCGCACACTTGATGTGACGCCGCGCGTCGTCGCGCACCTGAAAACTTGCCGTGACACGCTGATTCCTTTATTGCAGGCTGTGCCGGGCGTTCAGGTCGCCCCGGCCAAAGGCGGTATGTACGCGTTTTTCCGGCTCGAAGACCAGGCGCGGTTTGGTGATTCGCTGGCCGTTGCCAAAAGTCTGGTGCTGGACGCCGGGCTGGGGCTGGCTCCGGGCAATGCTTTCATGACCAACCCAAACCCCGAGGCCCAAGGGTGGCTGCGCTGGTGCTTTGCCAGCCAGGACCTGAGCCGGCTGGGGCAGGGCGTGCAGCGTCTGGAATGCTGGCTTGGGCTATAATCATGGACTTTACTGGGCATTCCGCCCGGTGATCCACGACGACAACGGCGGCTTCTTGATTCAAGAAAGCTGTGTCGCTCGCAAGTTGCACTTCGGTGCGGAAGGTATTTTTATGATCGCAAAATCAATCAAGGCTGAAATTGTTCAGTCCAACGCACGTGCCCCTGGCGACACGGGCAGCCCGGAAGTTCAGGTCGGCTTGCTAACCGGCCGCATCAATGAGTTGATGCCTCACTTCAAAACCCACGCCAAAGACCACCATGGTCGTCGTGGCCTGCTCCGCATGGTCAGTCGTCGCCGCAAGCTGCTGGACTACCTGAAGTCCAAAGATGCTGCTCGCTACACCGCGCTGATCGCCAAACTTGGCCTGCGCAAGTAAGTTGTCAATTCATTGAAAACGCCTGAGTTAGTCACCTAGCTCAGGCGTTTTTTACTTTAAAACATTCAGGACGACGGCTAAACCGGTACGAGCTGTGTCATTCCACAAGATCCGCTGTTTCCAAACAGGTATTTTCTGGAATGGCATTGTGCCCAGACAGCTTCACTCCTGGCCTTTCGCACTGGCTTAAGTGCTTAAAACTGACGGAGATATTTGATGAGCATTTTTAACAAAGTTAGCAAAACATTCCAGTGGGGCCAGCACACGGTCACGATGGAAACAGGTGAAATCGCACGCCAATCCGGCGGTGCAGTCAAGCTCGACATGGACGGCACGGTTGTGTTGGCGACTGTTGTCGCCAAAAAAGATGCCAAGCCGGGCCAGGACTTCTTTCCGCTGACGGTGGATTACCTGGAAAAAACCTACGCTGCTGGCCGTATCCCCGGCAGCTTCTTCAAGCGCGAAGGCCGCCCCAGCGAGTTTGAAACACTGACGTCGCGCCTGATTGACCGCCCGATTCGTCCGCTGTTTCCTGAAGGCTTCTTCAATGAAGTGCAGGTCGTCATTCATGTGTTGTCGCTCAACCCTGAAGTCGAAGGCGACATCCCTGCGCTGATCGCATCGAGTGCAGCGCTGGCCATTTCTGGCATTCCCTTCAATGGCCCCATCGGTGCTGCGCGCGTGGCCTACATTGACGGCCAGTACGTGTTGAACCCGGGTAAAACCCAGCTCAAAGATTCCAAAATGGATCTGGTCGTAGCGGGTACCGAAGCCGCCGTGCTGATGGTCGAGTCTGAAGCTCAGCAACTGTCGGAAGAAATCATGCTGGCCGCGATTGTTTACGGCCACGAGCAGGGCAATGTTGCCATCAACGCGATTCACGAGCTGGTACGTGATGCTGGCAAGCCCGTCTGGGACTGGAAAGCCCCTGCCAAAGACGAACCCCTGATTGCCAAAGTTGGCGCATTGGCTCAAGCCAAACTGCAAGCCGCCTACCAAATTCGCGCCAAGCAAGCCCGCACCCACGCTTGCCGTGACGTGACCGCTGAAGTCATGGCCGCATTGAAGGCTGACGGCGTTGCGTTTGACCACGTGGCGGTTGAAGGCATGCTGTTTGACATCGAAGCCAAAATCGTTCGTAGCCAGATCCTGGCAGGCGAGCCGCGTATCGATGGCCGCGACACCCGCACCGTGCGCGCCATTGAAATTCGCAACTCTGTGCTGCCACGCACCCACGGTTCAGCCCTGTTCACACGTGGTGAAACCCAGGCGCTGGTGGTGACTACGCTGGGCACCGAGCGCGATGCACAGCGCATTGACGCGCTGAGCGGCGACTACGAAGACCGTTTCATGCTGCACTACAACATGCCTCCGTTCGCCACGGGCGAAACGGGCCGTGTCGGTTCACCAAAACGCCGCGAGATCGGCCATGGCCGTCTGGCCAAGCGCGCGTTGATCGCCGTGCTTCCAAGCAAAGAAGAGTTCCCGTACACCATGCGTGTCGTGTCTGAAATCACCGAGTCAAACGGCTCATCCTCCATGGCTTCGGTCTGCGGCGGCTGCCTGAGCCTGATGGACGCTGGTGTGCCGATGAAAGCCCACGTGGCCGGTATTGCCATGGGTTTGATCAAGGAAGACAACCGTTTTGCCGTGCTGACCGACATCCTGGGTGACGAAGATCATCTGGGCGACATGGACTTCAAGGTTGCGGGCACCACATTCGGTATCACCGCGCTGCAAATGGACATCAAAATCCAGGGCATCACCAAAGAAATCATGCAGGTTGCATTGGCTCAGGCCAAGGAAGCCCGCATGCACATCCTCGGCAAAATGCAGGAAGCCATGGGCGCGGCCAAAACCGAAGTGTCTGACTTCGCACCGCGCCTGTACGTGATGAAGATCAACCCCGAGAAAATCCGTGACGTGATTGGCAAGGGCGGCGCGGTGATTCGCGCGCTGACCGAAGAAACCGGCACGCAGATCAACATCGAGGAAGATGGCACTATCACCATCGCATCGAACGACAGCGCCAAGGCAGACGAGGCCAAGCGCCGCATCGCCGAAATCACTGCTGAAGTCGAAATTGGCAAGATTTACGAAGGCCCTGTTACCAAGATTTTGGACTTCGGTGCGCTGATCAACTTGCTGCCAGGCAAAGACGGTTTGCTGCATATCAGCCAGATCGCGCATGAGCGTGTTGAGCGCGTGCAGGACTACCTGAAAGAAGGCCAGATCGTCAAAGTCAAGGTCATGGAAACCGACGAAAAAGGCCGTGTCAAGCTGTCGATGAAGGCGCTGCTGGATCGTCCGGCGCAAGATCAGGATCGCGGTTAATCTCTCAGCCGGGATTGATTGCTATTTATTTTATAGCTGCTTGCGCATGTATTCATTGGGCTAGCGGCATAAAACAACCCTGAAAAAGCATGAAAACTGTTGAAATTAGCGCTTTTGGTGCGCCTGAAGTTCTGCGATTGGCTGAGCGCCCTGTGCCTGTTGCGGGTGCGGGCGAACTGCTGATTCGCGTGAGCGCTTCGGGCATCAATCGACCTGATGTGTTGCAGCGAACCGGCAATTACCCAGTTCCGCCAGGCGCATCGGACATTCCGGGGCTTGAGGTGGCTGGCGTTATTGCATCTGGAGACGCTGCTGCCATGGCTGCAGCGGGCTTCAAAGTCGGTGACCGTGTTTGCGCTCTGGTAGCAGGCGGCGGATATGCTGAGCTGTGCGTAGCGCCTGTTGGGCAGTGCTTACCAGCGCCCAAAGGGTTCAGTGACATTGAAGCTGCGTCGTTGCCTGAAACTTTCTTCACCGTGTGGAGCAACGTGTTCGAACGGGCGTACCTGGCTAAAGGTGAAACCCTTCTGATTCAGGGTGGGTCCAGCGGCATTGGCGTGACGGCGATCCAAATCGCCAAGTCCATGGGTGCGACCGTGATTGTGACGGCTGGCAGCGACGAAAAGTGCGCTGCATGCGTCGCGTTGGGTGCGGATCATGCTATCAATTACAAAGCGACTGACTTTGCGGAAGAGGTCAGGAAGCTGACAAACGGCAAAGGTGTCAATGTCATTCTGGACATGGTCGCTGGCAGCTACATAGCCCGCGAAGTCGACTGCATGGCGGAAGATGGCCGCCTGGTCATCATTGCAGTTCAGGGCGGTATCAAGGCCGAGGTTAATGCGGGTCTGGTGCTGCGCAAGCGCCTGACGGTCACGGGCTCAACCTTGCGTCCGCGCTCGCTTGAGTTCAAAACGGCGATTGCAAAAGCACTCAAAGAAAAAGTTTGGCCTCTGCTGGAGAGCGGTGCCATCAAGCCAGTGATCCACAGTACATTTGCGGCGGCTGACGCAGCCAAAGCGCACACGCTGATGGAGTCGAACCAGCACATTGGCAAAATCGTTTTGACCTGGGATGGCTCATGAAAAAACTGATTGCTGGTAACTGGAAGATGAACGGCAGCCTGACGGCCAATAACGCCTTGCTGGCCGCACTGGCTCAAGGCCTGAACGCCGAGACAGCTTGCGATGTAGCAGTATGTGTGCCGGCACCTTACTTTGCACAGATTCAAGGCCTGAAAATAGTTGCTATTCAGTTGGGCGCACAAGATGTGTCGGCACATGCCTCTGGTGCATTTACGGGCGAAGTCAGCGCATCAATGCTGAAAGATTTTGGCGTGCGTTATGCCATCGTCGGCCATTCGGAGCGCCGTCAGTACCACGGCGAAACCGATGCTCTGGTGGCTGACAAGGCGAAAGCCGTTTTGGCCGTTGGCATCACACCCATCGTTTGTGTGGGCGAAACCCTGGCCGAGCGCGAAGCAGGGCGTACAGAAGAGGTGGTTAAGCGCCAGTTGGCTGCGGTGATTCACACCAATGGCCATTGCATCAGTGAAATTGTGCTGGCCTACGAGCCGGTTTGGGCCATTGGTACCGGTAAAACTGCCTCGCCCGAAGAGGCGCAAACGGTTCACGCGGTGCTGCGTGCCCAGCTAAAAGCTGCGACTGACAAATCAGCCCGCGTCAAAATTTTGTACGGCGGCAGCATGAACGCTGCCAATGCTGCCAGCCTGTTGGGTCAACCCGACATTGACGGTGGTTTGATTGGCGGTGCCTCGCTAAAAGCCGTCGATTTCTTATCAATTATTGCTGCAGCCCAATAAATAATTGGGCTGGCAGCTACTAAATCAGGAGTAATTTAATATGAACGTGATACTAACTATCGTTTTAGCCGTACAAATGCTGTCAGCCATTGGCATGATTGGTCTGGTACTGGTACAACACGGCAAAGGTGCCGACATGGGGGCGGCTTTTGGCAGTGGTGGTTCCGGCAGCCTGTTTGGTGCCAGCGGAAGCGCCAACTTCCTGTCGCGCTCTACCGGGGTCCTGGCGGCTATATTTTTTGCCTGCACCTTGGCGCTGGCGTATTTTGGCAATGCACAGCCTCGCACATCAGGCAGCAGCGTGCTGGAAAAAGCTTCTGTCCTTGCGCCTGTCCCTGCTGCGTCGGCAGCTACGGGCGCCGCCCAAATCCCTGGAACAGGTGCGCCAGCTGGCGGCAGCGCGGCTGTGCCGGCAGCGCCATCGCCGGCAGCCTCTGGTGTGGGTCAAATCCCGACCAAATAATGCCATTGCTCGTCTTTTTCCACCGGGAGAAAGCGAAATTTCAGGGTAAACTCTGATGTTGTCTGGAAAGCCAAAAACCGGTGTTTTTCCTCATGCAATCCAGACATAAAAAACCGCGGACGTGGTGAAATTGGTAGACACGCTATCTTGAGGGGGTAGTGCCGAAAGGTGTGCGAGTTCGAGTCTCGCCGTCCGCACCAGATCAATGCAATGTTGCCAGCAGGCAGCATTGCAAAACGTTCTCGTAAACCGATCCAAACTGGCCTTCATTCATTGACCTCCCCATGAACCTCGACCAGTACCTTCCCGTTCTATTGTTCATTTTGGTGGGTGTGGGCGTTGGTGTCGTTCCCCAGGTACTGGGTAGGTTGCTCGGTCCGGTGCGTCCTGACGCCGAAAAAAATTCCCCCTACGAATGCGGTTTTGAAGCTTTCGAAGATGCACGCATGAAGTTTGATGTGCGCTACTACCTGGTCGCCATCCTCTTTATTCTTTTTGACCTCGAAATAGCGTTTCTGTTCCCGTGGGCTGTTTCCTTGAAAGAAATCGGTGCCGTCGGTTTCTGGTCTGTCATGGTGTTTTTGGGAATTCTGGTCGTGGGGTTTATCTACGAGTGGAAAAAGGGCGCTCTCGATTGGGAATGACAATTAGTCGATTTTGACGTTCGCCATTAAGGTATTTTGTATGTCGCTTGAAGGTGTTTTCAACGAAGGTTTCATGACCACGAGCTATGACTCGGTGGTTAACTGGGCCAAAACGGGCTCACTCTGGCCGATGACGTTTGGCCTGGCATGCTGCGCTGTTGAAATGATGCATGCTGGTGCTGCACGCTATGACCTAGATCGTTTTGGCATGTTGTTCAGGCCCAGTCCACGGCAGTCTGACCTGATGATTGTGGCTGGCACGCTATGCAACAAAATGGGCCCAGCACTGCGCAAGGTGTATGACCAGATGTCGGAGCCCCGCTGGGTGCTATCCATGGGCTCGTGCGCCAATGGTGGTGGCTACTACCACTACAGTTATTCAGTCGTGCGTGGTTGCGACCGCATTGTGCCGGTCGACGTGTATGTACCTGGCTGCCCGCCGACGGCTGAAGCCTTGATGTACGGCATCATCCAGTTGCAGCAGAAAATCCGCCGCACCAACACGATTGCGAGGGCGTGATGCCTGCAACGCCAGAACAAATCAGCGAAGCGGTTTCGACCGCCCTGGGTGAGAGGCTCAAAAGCATTAGCGTTGCTTTCGGTGAGGTCACTGCAACGGTTGCAGCGAAGGATTACCTGAATGCTGCAACACTACTACGCGATTCGGCAGGCTGCAAGTTTGAGCAATTGATTGACCTCTGCGGCATTGACTATTCGGAGTACAAAGACGGCCAGTACAACGGCTTGCGCTATTGCGTGGCGACGCATTTGTTGTCGGTCAGCTTGAATCAGCGCCTGCGCCTGAAGGTATTTTGTGCTGATGACGATTTTCCGGTGGTCGATTCAGTGAACGACATCTGGAATGCTGCCAACTGGTTTGAGCGCGAAGCTTTCGATTTGTTTGGCATCATTTTTGAAGGGCACAACGATCTGCGCCGCATCCTGACCGATTACGGCTTTATCGGTCACCCTTTCCGCAAAGACTTTCCTACCACGGGTAACGTTGAAATGCGCTACGACCCCGAGCAAAAACGCGTGATCTATCAGCCCGTCACCATCGAGATGCGCGAAATCACGCCGCGCGTGATTCGCGAAGAAAATTACGGTGGAGTCAAATGATGAGCCCCCACACTCACATTCGTTCCTTGCCCCCCGAGGGGGCGCAGGTATCCCTAGGGGCGGCCCGTCGGGAGTACCAACATGGCTGAAATCAAAAACTACACGTTAAATTTTGGACCACAGCACCCCGCCGCACACGGCGTGTTGCGCCTCGTGCTTGAGCTTGACGGTGAAGTCATCCAGCGCGCCGACCCGCACATTGGCCTGCTTCACCGCGCCACTGAAAAGCTGGCAGAAAGCAAAACCTACATCCAGTCATTGCCCTACATGGACAGGCTCGACTATGTGTCGATGATGTCCAACGAGCAGGCTTATTGCCTGGCCATTGAAAAGCTGCTGGGGGTGGATGTGCCTGAACGCGCGCAATACATCCGCGTGATGTACGCCGAAATCACCCGTCTGTTGAACCATCTGCTGTGGCTGGGCGCGCATGGTTTTGACTGCGGTGCCATGAACATTCTGATTTATTGCTTCAGGGAGCGTGAGTCGTTGTTTGACATGTACGAGGCTGTGTCAGGTGCGCGGATGCATGCAGCGTACTTCCGGCCGGGTGGCGTGTACCGTGACTTGCCGGACCGCATGTCGCAGTACAAAGTCAGCAAGGTTAAAAACGCCAAGGCAATTGAAGCGCTGAACGAAAACCGTCAGGGTTCCTTGCTCGACTTTATTGAAGACTTCTGCAACAAATTCCCAGGTTATGTGGACGAGTACGAAACGCTGCTGACCGATAACCGCATCTGGAAGCAGCGCACCGTGGGTGTAGGTGTCGTATCGCCCGAGCGCGCTTTGGCTCTCGGCTTTACTGGCCCCATGCTGCGCGGCTCCGGCTTCGCATGGGACTTACGCAAGCAGCAGCCTTATGACGTGTACGGCAAGATGGATTTCGATATTCCCGTTGGCAAAACCGGTGACTGCTATGACCGCTACCTGGTTCGCGTTGAAGAAATGCGCCAGTCCAATCGCATCATCAAGCAGTGCATAGACTGGCTGCGCGTGAATCCCGGCCCGGTTATTACCAGCAACCACAAGGTGGCTGCACCGGACCGAGAATCCATGAAGTCCAATATGGAAGAGCTGATTCACCACTTTAAGCTTTTCACCGAAGGCTTTCATGTACCTGAAGGCGAGGCTTATGCGGCGGTTGAACATCCCAAGGGCGAGTTCGGTATTTACATCGTCAGCGATGGCGCCAATAAGCCTCATCGCCTGAAAATTCGTCCGCCCGGCTTTTCGCACCTGGCCGCCATGGACGAGATGTCGCGCGGCCACATGATTGCGGACGCCGTGGCCGTTATCGGCACGATGGACATCGTGTTTGGTGAAATTGATCGCTGATACAGGTGTTTGTACATATGATTTCTGAACAAGCCAAATCAAAATTCGCACGCGAAGTCGCCAAGTACCCCGCTGACCAAAAGCAGTCCGCCGTGATGGCCTGCTTGACGATTGTTCAGGAAGAGTTGGGTTACGTCAGCGCAGAGAGTGAAAAGGCGGTGGCCGACTATCTGGGCATGGCACCTATTGCTGTGCATGAAGTCACTACCTTCTACAACATGTACAACCAGCAGCCGGTGGGCAAATACAAGTTGAATGTTTGTACCAATCTCCCGTGCCAGTTGCGCGATGGCGCCGTCGCACTCAAGCACCTGGAGAAGAGGCTGGGCATATCGATGGGTGAGACGACGGCAGACGGCTTGTTCACCTTGCAACAGTCCGAGTGCCTGGGCGCTTGCGCGGATTCTCCGGTAATGCTGGTCAACGACCTGACCATGTGCAGCTTCATGAGCAATGAAAAACTGGATCAATTGATTGCTGGTCTGCAATCTGCTGAGGCAAAAACCCAATGACAGTTACTGTGAATTCCGTGATCAGTCCAGAGGCTAAAAGCGTGCTGTCGCAATTTGCGGCCACGGGCGTACAAAGCAGCTTTCATGGCCGGCACATCAACCCTCAAATCATGGCGGACTTGAATGGCAGCAACTGGCGCTTGAAGGACTATGAGGCGCGTGGGGGCTACCAGGCATTGCGCAAAATACTCGCACAAGGTGAGGGCGTTGGCATGACACCTGATCAGGTGATTGCAGACGTCAAACTGGGCGGCCTGCGTGGCCGTGGTGGTGCAGGCTTCCCAACGGGATTGAAGTGGAGCTTCATGCCGCGCCAGTTCCCAGGGCAAAAGTATCTGGTCTGTAATTCTGACGAAGGCGAACCAGGCACCTGCAAAGACCGCGACATCATGCAGTTCAACCCGCACAGCGTGATTGAAGGCATGGCGATTGCTGCGTATGCCATGGGCATCACAGTGGGTTACAACTACATTCACGGCGAGATTTTTGCGACTTACCAGCGCTTTGAAGAGGCCCTGGAAGAAGCTCGTGCCGCTGGATTTTTGGGCGACAAAATTCTCGGTAGCAACTTCAGTTTCCAACTGCATGCATCACACGGTTTTGGTGCCTATATTTGCGGTGAAGAAACCGCCTTGCTCGAATCTCTCGAAGGTAAAAAAGGTCAGCCACGCTTCAAGCCGCCATTCCCCGCCAGCTTTGGCTTGTACGGCAAACCTACAACCATCAACAACACTGAAACTTTTGCTGCAGTGCCCTGGCTCATTCGTAACGGTGGCCAGGCGTATCTGGAATGCGGCAAGCCGAACAACGGTGGTACCAAAATTTATTCAGTGTCTGGCGATGTGGAATGGCCGGGCAATTATGAAGTGCCGCTGGGTACGCCATTTGCCAAGTTGCTTGAATTGGCTGGTGGCGTCCGCAAAGGTCGTACGTTGAAAGCAGTGATTCCGGGCGGCTCGTCAGCCCCCGTCCTGCCGGCAGCCATCATGATGGAATGCACCATGGACTACGACTCGATTGCCAAGGCAGGGTCGATGCTTGGCTCAGGCGCAGTCATCGTTATGGACGACACCCGTTGCATGGTCGAATCGCTCAAGCGCCTGTCTTACTTTTACATGCACGAGTCTTGCGGTCAATGCACACCCTGCCGAGAAGGTACAGGCTGGCTCTGGCGCATGGTCGATCGTATTCACACAGGCAAAGGCAAGCCAACTGATTTGGATTTGCTCAACTCAGTGGCAGACAATATTCAGGGCCGCACGATTTGCGCTCTGGGTGATGCGGCTGCCATGCCAGTGCGGGCCATGATCAAACATTTCCGTCATGAGTTCGAAGCCATGATTCCTGCAGCTACTCCTCAAGGCGCGGAGAGCGTAACAACATGATCGAAATCCAACTGGACGGCCAAAAAGTTGACGTGCTCGAAGGCAGCACGATCATGCACGCGGCTGAAAAAGCCGGTACCTACATTCCGCATTTTTGTTATCACAAGAAGCTGTCGATTGCGGCCAATTGCCGCATGTGTCTGGTTGATGTTGAAAAAGCACCCAAGCCCATGCCAGCGTGCGCCACGCCCGTAACACAGGGCATGATCGTTCACACCAAGAACGACAAAGCCATCAAGGCGCAAAAAGGCGTGATGGAATTCTTGCTGATTAACCATCCGCTGGATTGCCCGATTTGCGACCAGGGCGGTGAGTGTCAGCTGCAGGATTTGGCTGTGGGCTACGGCGGTAGCGGCTCCCGCTACGAAGAAGAAAAACGCGTTGTTGCTTACAAAGATGTCGGCCCTCTGGTGTCGATGCAAGAGATGAGCCGCTGCATTCACTGCACGCGCTGCGTACGCTTTGGGCAAGAAGTTGCCGGCGTGATGGAGTTGGGCATGTCGCACCGCGGTGAGCACGCCGAGATTGAAACTTTCGTCGGCATGTCGGTGGATTCCGAGCTGTCGGGCAACATGATTGACATTTGCCCAGTCGGCGCGCTGACGAGCAAGCCCTTTCGTTACAGCGCCCGTACGTGGGAGCTATCCCGCCGCAAATCCATCAGCCCGCATGATTCAACTGGTAGCAACCTGATTGTTCAGGTCAAGGCTAACAGGGTAATGCGTGTACTGCCGCTTGAGAATGAACAGGTTAACGAATGCTGGCTTGCCGACCGCGATCGCTTTTCCTACGAGGCGCTGAACAGCGATGAACGATTGACGAGCCCTATGATCAAGCAGGGCGGTGAGTGGAAAGCAGTCGATTGGCAAACCGCGCTTGAATACGTTGCCAATGGCTTGAAACAAATCAAGACCGACCACGGTGCGACCAGCATTGGTATGCTGGCAAGTCCGCACAGTACGCTGGAAGAGCTGTATCTGGCGGCATCGCTGATGCGCGGTATCGGCAGCGACAATATCGACTATCGGCTGCGTCACGCAGAATTTGCGATCACGCCGGGTGTACGTTGGCTGGGAACGTCAATCGCGTCATTGTCCGAATTGCAACGGGTTTTGGTCGTTGGTTCCAATCTGCGCAAAGACCATCCGCTGTTTTCGCAGCGTATCCGGCAGGCGGCTCGCAAGGGCTGCGTCGTCAACAGCATCAATTCGACAGCAGAGCTCAGGACCGCGGGCTCCTGGGCGTTGCCAATCGCTAATTCCATGATCGCCGGACACGAGGCATGGCCGCAGTCGCTGGCAGATATTGCTGCGGCCGTTGCACATGAAAAGGGCATTGCTGCTCCTGCGGCAGGTCCCGTGAGCGATGTTGCCATAGCGATTGCTAAATCTTTGCTGGGCGGTGAACGCAAAGCCATTCTGCTGGGTAACGCCGCAGCGCATCACGCCAACGCGTCGAGCCTGCTGGTTCTTGCCAACTGGATTGGCGCGCAAACTGGCGCGAGCGTTGGTTACCTGACTGAAGCAGCCAACACGGTTGGCGCACAGCTGGCGGGCGCGATGCCGCAAGGCAACGGTTTGAATGCGGGTCAGATGCTGGACGGACAACTCAAAGCGCTTGTCTTGCTGAACAACGAACCCGAGTTTGATTCTGCTCCAGGTGCAAAAGCCAAAGCCTCTCTTAACGCTGCCCAAATGGTGGTCACCCTCAGCCCATTCAAGGCCAACATGAGCTTCAGCGATGTGCTGTTGCCCATCGCGCCGTTTACTGAAACGCCGGGCACTTTCGTCAACGCAGAAGGCCGTGTACAAAGTTTCCATGCAGTCGTCAAACCCCTGGGCGATGCGCGCCCCGCATGGAAGGTGCTCCGCGTGCTGGCTAATTTGCTCAGCTTGCCGGGTTTTGACTTTGAATCGTCACATGATGTGCTCAGACTAGTCGATGGCATCACTGGTGACCGAATTGCGTCTGCCAAGTTGAACAATTCGTCCGACGCCGCCATCTTGCTCTCAAATGCTACGCAAGTGGTGCCCGCGGTTGCCAGCATTTACCAGCTTGACAGTCTGGTCAGACGTGCAACGTCATTGCAGTTGACTGCCGATGCGCGCGGGACTGACGCCGCTCAAGCACGCGCTGAAGAGGTGACAGCATGATTGATGCGATTCACGCTTTCGGCCAGGGTTTGGCGGGTGGTATTTGGCCTGGCACCGTATGGCCCGTGCTCTGGACGCTGATCAAGATTGTCTGCGTCTTGCTGCCACTGATGGGGTGCGTTGCTTACCTCACGCTGTGGGAGCGCAAGGCGATTGGCTTCACGCAAATTCGTCTTGGGCCGAATCGTGTGGGTCCGTTTGGTTTGCTGCAGCCTATTGCTGACGCACTCAAGCTGCTGACCAAAGAAATCATTATTCCGACTGCTGCCAGCAAGGGTCTGTTCGTGCTTGGCCCCATCATGACCATCATGCCGGCACTTGCCGCCTGGGCCGTCATTCCGTTTGGGCCTGATGTGGCGCTGGCGAACATCAACGCGGGCTTGCTGTTCTTGATGGCGATCACTTCACTTGAGGTGTATGGCGTGATCATTGCCGGCTGGGCATCCAATTCCAAGTACGCCTTTCTGGGGGCCATGCGTGCCTCGGCGCAAATGGTGAGCTATGAAATCGCCATGGGGTTTTGCCTGGTAGTGGTGTTGATGGTGTCGGGCAGCCTGAACATGACCGACATTGTGATGGGGCAGGGCAAAGGCATGGCGGCAGACAGAGGCTTGACGTTTCTGTCCTGGAACTGGTTGCCACTGCTGCCTATTTTTGTGGTGTATTTCATCTCTAGTTTGGCTGAAACCAACCGTCACCCTTTCGACGTGGTCGAGGGTGAGTCCGAGATTGTTGCTGGTCACATGGTCGAATATTCAGGTATGTCGTTTGCCATGTTCTTTTTGGCCGAATACGCCAACATGTGGCTGGTTGCGATTCTTGCGGTTTTGCTGTTCCTGGGTGGCTGGCTGCCGCCTATCGACAGTGCCCTGTTCAACCTGGTTCCCGGCTGGATCTGGCTAGGTGCCAAAACTTTTGTCATCGTCACCATGTTCCTTTGGGTGCGCGCTACCTTCCCGCGCTTTCGCTATGACCAGATCATGCGACTGGGCTGGAAAATTTTTATCCCTGTGACGCTCGTCTGGCTTGTCGTCGTTGGCGGCTGGATGCAGACCTCGTACAACATCTGGAAATAACTGGAAAAGTCATGTCTGCAGTTGCCTCCATCAAAGATTTCGCTTCAAGCTTCATGCTCACCGAGCTGTTCAAGGGCATGGCCCTGACCGGTAAGTACATGTTCAAGCGCAAGATCACGGTTCAGTTTCCTGAAGAAAAAACACCTCAAAGCCCACGTTTCCGCGGTTTGCATGCACTGCGCCGTTATGAAAATGGCGAAGAGCGCTGTATTGCCTGCAAACTCTGCGAGGCCGTGTGCCCCGCTATGGCTATCACGATCGAGTCCGATGTTCGAGAAGATGGCAGCCGACGCACTTCACGCTATGACATTGATCTGACCAAATGTATTTTTTGCGGCTTTTGTGAGGAAAGCTGCCCGGTGGACTCGATTGTCGAAACACACATTTTTGAATACCACGGTGAAAAGCGTGGCGATTTGTACTTCACCAAAGACATGTTGCTGGCGGTCGGTGATCGCTATGAAACTGAAATCGCTGCCAATCGTGCGGCAGATGCCAAGTTTCGCTAAGTCATGGTCATAGCCATAGTCGCCGAATCCAGAAAGAATCAATAACAACATGGACGCTAAAACAGGTCTTTTTTATGTCTTCGCGGCGCTGATGCTGTTCGCCGCGTTCAGGGTAATCACGGCACGCAACCCTGTGCACGCCGCGCTCTATTTGGTGCTGGCGTTTTTCCAGGCGGCTGCCATCTGGATTTTGCTGAAGGCTGAATTCTTGGCTATTACCCTGGTGTTGGTATATGTGGGTGCCGTGATGGTGTTATTTTTATTCGTGGTGATGATGCTGGATATCAATCTTGACGGGGCTCGTCAGGGTTTCTGGAAACACTTCCCGCTCGCAGGCTCTATTGGTGCGTTGATTGCGCTTGAAATGTCTTACGTGTTGATGGGTGGGTTTCGTGAGCCACCCAAAGCTGCGAGTCTATCCGGTTCAGCAGCCGCGCAAATGGGCGCGCAGGTTTCCAATACCAAAGAGCTCGGCAAAGTTCTGTATTCCGAATACATCTACCCACTGGAAATCGCAGCCATCATTTTGTTGGTAGCCATCATTGCCGCTATCGCCTTGACGCTGCGTGCGCGCAAAGACTCCAAATCACAAAAGCCATCCGAGCAGGTCAGAGTCAAGCGCGCAGACCGCGTAACACTGGTCAAAATGAAGTCGGTCGTGCCTGAGACTGGCATACAAGTTGTCCCGGCCGTCGAGGAGAAAAAGGCATGACGCTCACACTTGGACATTTTCTTTCGCTGGGTGCGATGCTGTTCGCCTTGTCGGTCATTGGTATTTTTCTGAATCGTAAAAACCTGATCATTTTGCTGATGGCTATTGAGCTCATGTTGCTGGCCGTCAACATGAATTTTGTGGCCTTCTCATACTACCTGAACGACATGGCCGGCCAGATTTTTGTATTTTTTATTCTGACGGTGGCAGCGGCAGAGTCCGCCATTGGTTTGGCAATTCTCGTTTTGCTGTTCCGTAATAAATCCAGCATCAACGTTGACGAACTCAACACGCTCAAGGGTTAACTAGAAAATGAGTCAAACCCTTTCTGTCTCTACGCTTTTAGCTGTCCCTTTGCTGCCTTTGGCCGGAGCCGTTTTGGCGGGTGTCTTTGGCACCGCTTTGGGGGGCAACTGGTTGGGTCGCCGACTGTCGCACACCTTGACAATTCTGGGTGTGTTGCTGGCGTTTATCCTGTCTGCCATGACGCTCAAAAGCGTGGCCATGGACGGTGCGCGATTCAACGAAACGCTCTACACCTGGATGGTGGTCGGTGGTCTGAAAATGGAAGTCGGTTTTCTGGTTGATGGCTTGACCGCCATGATGATGTGCGTGGTGACTTTTGTCTCCCTCATGGTGCACATTTATACCATTGGCTACATGGAAGAAGAAGATGGCTACAACCGCTTTTTTGGCTACATTTCGTTGTTCACTTTTGCCATGTTGATGCTGGTGATGAGCAACAACATGCTGCAGCTCTTTTTTGGCTGGGAGGCGGTTGGCTTGGTGTCGTACCTGTTGATTGGTTTTTACTACAACAAGCCCAGTGCAACATTTGCCAACATGAAGGCTTTTTTGGTAAACCGGGTAGGTGACTTCGGATTTATTTTGGGCATCGGCTTAGTTGCAGCCTATGCGGGCACGTTGAATTACAGCGAAGCATTTGCCAAGGGCGGTGAGCTTGCAAAACTTACGCTTCCTGGCACCAACTGGATGTTGATCACGGTGATTTGCATCTGCCTGTTTATTGGCGCGATGGGAAAATCGGCACAGTTCCCTCTGCATGTCTGGCTACCTGATTCGATGGAAGGCCCCACACCCATCTCGGCGCTCATCCACGCTGCCACCATGGTGACAGCGGGCATCTTCATGGTGGCGCGCATGTCACCGCTGTTTGAACTCAGTGACACCGCACTCAGCTTCATCATGGTGATTGGCGGCATCACTGCGCTGTTCATGGGCTTTTTAGGCATCATCCAAAACGACATCAAGCGCGTGGTGGCCTATTCAACTTTGTCGCAACTCGGCTACATGACGGTTGCGTTGGGGGCATCTGCTTACTCGGTCGCCGTGTTTCATTTGATGACGCATGCGTTTTTCAAGGCGCTGTTGTTTTTGGCAGCAGGCTCCGTCATTTTGGGCATGCACCATAACCAGGACATTCGCTGGATGGGCGGCGTGCGCAAGTACATGCCCATCACGTGGATCACTTCATTGTTGGGTACGCTGGCCCTGATTGGTACGCCGCTGTTCGCTGGCTTCTACTCGAAAGACAGCATCATTGAAGCCGTGCATGAAAGCCATCTGGCGGGTGCTGGTTTTGCGCACTTCGCTGTGCTGGCGGGCGTGTTTGTCACCGCGTTTTACTCGTTCCGTTTGTACTTTCTGGTATTTCATGGCCAAGAGCGTTACGACCAGAATCCAGATGCGCATCATGGTGACCAGCACGATGCACATGGACATGATTCGGGGCATGACAAACCGCATGAATCATCGTGGGTTGTGACGGTGCCGCTGGTTTTACTGGCTATTCCATCGGTTGTGATTGGTTTCATGACCATCCAGCCGATGCTGTTTGGTGAGTTTTTCAAAGATGCTATTTTCGTCAACCTTGAAAAGCATGCTGCCATGGAAGAGCTGGCCAAAATGTTTCACGGCCCCGCACAAATGGCGTTGCATGGTTTGATGACAGCACCATTCTGGCTAGCCTTGTCGGGTTCTGTACTCGCCTGGTACATGTATATGGTCAATCCGGCCTTGCCTGCTGCTATCAAGCGCCATGCGCAGCCTGTTTACACGCTGCTTGAAAACAAGTATTACCTCGACTGGTTCAATGAAAACGTGCTCGCACGGGGCATGCGTGCACTCGGTACAGGCCTGTGGAAAATTGGTGATCAAAAAGTAATTGACGGTGCTTTGGTCAATGGCTCGTGGAAGATGGTGGGCTGGGTGTCCAGCATTGTGCGGCGCTTGCAGTCGGGCTACATCTACCACTATGCTTTTGGCATGATCATTGGCGTATTTGTGCTCATGACGTACTTCGTCTGGCTGAACAAGTAAGCGCTACACAAATAAGAACAAGCAGGAAAAATAAGAATGGGATTGCTCAGCCTTGCGATTTGGACGCCAATTGTGTTTGGTGTGGTGCTGCTGGCCATTGGCCGCGATGACCAGGCCCGTAGCGTGCGCTGGGTGGCGCTGATTGGTGCTGTTGTCAGCTTTTTGGTCACCCTGCCGCTGTATGACGGCTTCAAGCTCGGTACCTCTGCCATGCAGTTTGTTGAGAAGGCCAGCTGGATTGCCCGCTTCAACGTCAACTATTCACTGGGTGTGGACGGCATATCGCTGTGGTTTGTGCTGCTCACGGCCTTTATCAACGTCGTCGTCATCATCGCCAGCTGGGAAGCCATCACCACCCGCGTCAACCAGTACATGGCTGCATTCCTGATTTTGAGTGGCCTCATGATTGGCGTGTTCACTGCACTGGATGGCCTGCTGTTTTATGTCTTTTTTGAAGCCACGCTGATCCCGATGTATCTCATCATCGGTATCTGGGGCGGGCCGAACAAGATTTACGCGGCCTTCAAGTTCTTTTTGTATACGCTGCTCGGCTCGCTCCTGATGCTGGTGGCACTGATTTATCTGTACAACAAGTCGGGCGGTAGTTTTGATATTCTGACGTGGCACAAGCTGCCTCTGGGCAGCACCATACAAACTCTGTTGTTCTTTGCTTTTTTTGCCGCGTTTGCCGTCAAAGTACCGATGTGGCCTGTGCATACCTGGTTGCCCGATGTGCACGTTGAGGCTCCCACGGGCGGATCTGCCGTGCTGGCCGCCATCATGCTCAAGCTAGGGGCCTACGGTTTCTTGCGGTTTTCCATGCCGATTGCGCCTGATGCGTCACGTGAATGGGCCTGGCTGATGATTGCCTTGTCGCTCACAGCAGTGATCTACGTCGGCCTGGTGGCGCTGGTGCAGCAGGACATGAAAAAGCTGGTGGCTTATTCGTCAGTCGCTCACATGGGTTTTGTCACGCTCGGGTTTTTTATTTTCAACGACCTCGGCGTGTCGGGTGGCATCGTGCAAATGATTGCACACGGCTTTGTGTCGGGTGCGATGTTCCTGTGCATTGGCGTGCTCTATGACCGGGTGCACTCGCGCGAGATTGCAAGCTACGGCGGCGTGGTCAGCACCATGCCCAAGTTTGCCGCATTTGCCCTGTTTTTTGCCATGGCCAATTGCGGCTTGCCAGCCACCGCTGGTTTTGTGGGCGAATGGATGGTCATTTTGGGTGCGGTCAAATTCAATTTCTGGATCGGTTTTGCCTCTGCCACAGCCTTGATTTTCGGCGCAGCTTACACCTTGTGGATGTACAAGCGTGTGTACCTTGGCCCTGTGGTCAACGATGACGTCAAGAACCTGACGGATATCAATGCCCGTGAGTTTTTGATGCTGGCCATGTTGGCCATTGCCACGCTTTACATGGGCCTGTACCCCAAGCCATTTACTGATGTGATGAACAGCACTGTTGTGGATTTGCTGGCGCACGTTGCCAAATCCAAACTGAACTAACCGCAAAAGAATTCAGCAATGATTGACAAACTCTCCTGGATAGCGGTTTACCCCGAGATCATTCTGGCCGTGATGGCTTGCGTTATTTTGCTGGTGGACCTGGGTGTTAAATCGCCCCTCCGTACGGTCACCTATGTGTTGACGCTTATCACGCTGGCCGTGGTTGCTGCGCTGGAGGCAGCCTACGCCTCGGGCGGTCAAACCTTCTACGGTTTCGGCAAGATGGTGGTGGTCGACCCAATGGGCAGCTGGCTGAAGTGTTTTTCATGTATCGCGTTGATGGTGTCGCTGGTTTACGGCCGGCCTTACGCGTTTGACCGCGACATGCTGCGCGGAGGCGAGTTTTTCACGCTCAGCCTGTTTGCGCTGCTGGGCATGTTTGTCATGATCTCAGGCCACAACTTTCTGGTCATCTACATGGGGCTGGAGCTGCTCACGCTCAGCAGCTACGCGCTGGTGGCCCTGCGGCGTGACAACGCCACGGCCACTGAAGCCGCCATGAAATACTTTGTGCTCGGTGCATTGGCCTCAGGCTTTTTGCTTTATGGTTTGTCCATGCTGTATGGCGCGACGGGCTCGCTGGATTTGAACGAAGTCTTCAACGCGATTGCCAGCAGGCAAGTCAAGCATCAGGTTCTGGTGTTCGGTCTGGTCTTCATCGTAGCGGGTCTGGCCTTCAAACTCGGTGCCGTGCCTTTTCACATGTGGCTGCCCGATGTGTACCAAGGTGCGCCTACAGCGGTCACGCTGCTGATTGGCGGTGCACCACAACTGGCGGCCTTTGCGATCTGCCTTCGCCTGCTGGTGGAAGGCTTGCTGCCACTGGCTTTTGACTGGCAACAAATGCTGGCTGTCATGGCGATTGGTTCGCTGCTGGTTGGCAATCTGGCAGCCATCGCGCAAAGCAACCTCAAGCGCATGCTGGCTTTCTCGACCATCTCGCAAATGGGTTTCTTGCTGCTCGGCATGCTGTCGGGGGTGGTCAACGGCAACCAGCTCAATACAGAATCGGCTTACAGCGCCGCCATGTTTTATGCCATCACATATGTACTGACGACACTTGCGGCGTTCGGCATCATCATGCTGCTGGCGCGTGCCGGGGATGAATCTGAAGAAATCAGCGACCTCGCTGGCCTGAATCAGCGCAGCCCGTTATATGCGGGTGTGATGGCCATCGTCATGTTGTCTTTGGCAGGGTTGCCGCCTCTGGTCGGCTTTTATGCCAAGTTGTCGGTCTTGCAGGCGCTTATTTCCTCACAGCAAACCAGTTATTTGGTGCTGGCTGTTTTTGCGGTGCTGATGTCGCTGGTCGGTGCGTTTTACTACCTGCGGATCATCAAGGTCATGTACTTTGATGCACCACAGAGCCCGGTGCATCCCATCATCGCGCCAGCAGACGCACGGTTTGTGCTCAGCATCAATGGGGCGCTGATTCTGCTGTTGGGCATCTTGCCCGGCGGCTTGATGACCCTGTGCGCCCAGTCGATCAGCAGCATTGTCAAGTCCTTGGGCAGCTAAGGCCTGCCCCGGCCTTGCTTGCGCCATAAAAGCTGTTTTGTGAAAGTCCTCGATCTTCAGTGCTCGCAGCAACACTCTTTTGAAGGCTGGTTTGCCTCCGAGGACGACTTTCAGTCGCAATTGACGCGCGGTCTGGTTGAATGCCCGATGTGCGCTGACAAAGCCATCCTGAAAATGCCCAGTGCGCCGCGGCTCAACTTTGGCGGTCATCGCGAGCCAACAGAGCCTGCCCAATTGCCTGACAAGCCCAGCTCGTCAAGCGAGGCAGAGACGTTGCAGGGCATCTCTTTGACGACGGTGGCCGAGACGTCAGAGAGCGCCGGCCCCAGCCTTGAACAACAGGCCGTTTTCCTGAAAGCCTTGCGTCATGTCATTGCCCAAACCGAAGATGTTGGCGACCAGTTTGCCGATCAGGCGCGTGCCATGCACTACGGCGATGCCGAGCCGCGTAGCATTCGCGGTCAGGCCACGCCGCGCGAAACCACTGAGCTGATTGAGGAGGGCATCGACGTGATGGCTCTGCCGATACCCGCTGCCTTGAAGGAAACCCTCCAGTAGTTGCTTCAGCCCAGGGTCAGGCTATTTCAACAATCACCGGGGTGTGATCACTGGGCCGTTCATTTTTGCGAGGTGTCTTGTCAATCACGCAGCCGGTTACCTTGGGTTTGAGCGCTTCACTGACCAGAATATGGTCAATCCGCAGTCCCCGGTTGCGGCGAAAGCCAAACTCGCGGTAGTCCCACCAGCTGAAGCTTTTCTCGGGTTGTTCAAACATTCTGAAGGCGTCTGTCATACCCAACGCCATCAGCGCCTTGAAATGGTCGCGCTCCTCGGTGGTGTGGTGAATGGTTTCACGCAAACCTTCTGGGTCATAGGTGTCGCGGTCATCTGCTGTGATGTTGAAGTCGCCCAGCAGCACCAGCCTGGCGTGTGCCTGTAGCTCTGCGCGCAGCATCGCGTTCAAGCCATCCAGCCATTTCAATTTGTAGGCAAATTTCTCGCTGCCCGGCTCTTGGCCGTTGACGAAGTAGCCGTTGACAATTCGTATCTCGCCGAGTGGGGCGTCCAAAGTGGCAGCGATCACCCGAGACTGCTCATCTTCAAAACCCGTGATGTTTTTGGTCACATCCTTCAACCCGGTGCGGCTGAGAATCGCCACCCCGTTGTAGGTTTTCTGACCAAAAACAGCGCTGTGGTAGCCCACATCTGCAAGCGCCTGGAACGGGAACTTGTCGTCGGTCAGTTTGAGTTCCTGAAGGCAAAGCGCATCGACCGGCTGAGTGGCCAGCCAGTCAATGACCTGCGGCAAGCGCACGGTCAGGGAATTGACGTTCCAGGTGGCTATTTTTGTCATTTTTAGGGGCTGAATATGGCTTTTAACCAATAGATACGTGTGCAACCAGCTATTGTATAAATAGCGTTAAACCTGACGCTAAATGTGCAGCAGGGCAAGCACACCCATGGCCAGCCCCCCCGCTGCCGCTGCAAACATGACATATTCAACCCAGCGCTTGCGCGTCAGCAGGGCGATAGCGGCCATGGCAATCGATATTTGCAACACCGTGGTCGCCTGCGCCCAGCGGTGGTGCTGATGCATTTGTTCGTCCGATTTTTTATCCCAGTCAGTGGATTCTTTCTCCAGTTTCTCAGCCGCCAGTTTGATCTCGTTTTTTTCCTTTTCGTACCGGTCAATTTTGGCCTGGTACTTGTCTTTCACACTGTCAGCGGACAGGTCACGTGAGACTTCAGCCAGCGACTGCTTGGTACTTTTGGCCTGAAAGAAATTCCACTGGTTGGATGCTTCTGTTTTCTTGATGGCCGCGTTGTTTTTGTACAAGCCTGCATTGGCTTGCGTGGCCCCGCCCATGTAGGCAAATATGGCACCAACAGTGGCAATGACGGCCGTGATGACCGCAATTTGCGCAATCATGCCTTTGCCTTTTTCGTCGTGCTCACCGTGGCCGCCTTGTGCTGCATGTTCGAGCTCGTGGTCGTGTGGCCCATGTACGTGAAATCCGCCTCCTGACATATCAGTCTCCTTGTGGTTTTGTATAAGTGATAAATCTGAAACTCAATCCGGTTGAAGACACATGTGCCTCACTGTGGCCGGCTACCCAGTGGGCATCCAGCGTGGGTGCAAACGCATCGCCTTCAAAGTCTTTGTCGATGTGTGTCACTTCGATCCGACTGGCCATAGGTTCGGCTTGCGCGTAGATTTGTGCGCCGCCAATAATCCAGACGTCGCTTGAAGCCTGACAAATTGCCAGCGCATCATGCAGACTGGCTGCCTTTTGCGCGCCTTCAGCGTGCCAGTCGGCCTGGCGGGTGATGACCACATTGGTACGACCAGGTAGCGGGCGAAATTTGGTGGGGATTGAGTCCCAGGTTTTGCGGCCCATGATGACTGGGCTGCCGAGCGTGAGTTTTTTGAAATGCGCCAGGTCTTCAGGCAAGTGCCAGGGCATGGCATTGTCTTTGCCAATCACACCGTTGGCAGACCTGGCAAAGATCATGTTGATCTTCATGTGCTGCACCGCCCTACACAGCCACCGGTGCCTTGATGGCAGGGTGGTGCTGATAGTTTAAAAACTCAAAATCGTCAAACTCATAATCAAAAATGGATTCAGGTTGGCGTTTGATGTTCAGTGTGGGGTAGGGCAGTGGCTCGCGGCTTAACTGCAACGCCACCTGCTCGTGATGGTTGCTGTAAATATGGCAGTCACCGCCCGTCCAGATAAAGTCGCCCACGTCCAGGTCGCATTGCTGCGCCACCATGTGGGTCAGCAGCGCATAGCTGGCAATGTTGAAGGGCACACCCAAAAATATGTCTGCGCTGCGTTGGTACAGCTGGCAACTCAATTGTCCCTTGCCACCAGCCGCAGTGGCGGGGGCCACATAAAACTGAAAAAACGCATGGCAAGGCATCAGCGCCATTTTGCTCAAGTCCGCCACGTTCCATGCGCTGACGATGATGCGGCGCGAATCGGGGTTGGTTTTCAGGGTCTTGATGACATCACTGATCTGGTCAATGTGCCCGCCATCCGGCGTGGGCCAACTGCGCCACTGCACACCGTACACGGGGCCCAAGTCGCCATCAGCACGCGCCCATTCGTCCCAGATCGTCACACCGCGCTCTTTGAGCCAGTTGTTGTCGCTGGACCCTTGCAAAAACCACAGCAGCTCATGCACGATGGATTTGAGGTGCACCTTCTTGGTCGTGACCAGCGGAAAGCCCTGCTTTAAATCAAACCGCATCTGGTAGCCAAACACACTTTTGGTACCGGTGCCCGTGCGGTCAGCCTTGAAGACACCACGCGTGTCAACGTGCCGCATGAAGTCTTCGTATTGGGAGCAGTTGGGTGGGGTCATGAGCAAACCGGGGTAAGGGTCAGAAAGGCAGACGGAACATGGTTGGGCCTGAACCGGAATTATGCCCTCAGCACCCGGCCCGGATTCATCACGCCCTGTGGGTCGAGCGCCTTTTTGATGGCGCGCATCATGCCAAGGGCCACCGGAGATTTGTGGTGCTCCAGCTTGTCCAGCTTTAAGCTGCCTACGCCGTGTTCCGCAGAAATGGAACCGTCAAAATGAGCCACCGAGTCATAAACAATCGTGTTCACGTCGCCTTCACGGTCGCGCAAGAACGCCTTGCTGTCACCCTCAAGCGGGGCCTGCACGTTGTAGTGCAAATTGCCATCGCCGAGATGGCCAAAATTGACCAGCCGTACGCCCGGTATGGCAGCTTCCAGTAGCCCATCTGTGGTGGCTACAAATTCAGGAATACGCGACACCGCAATGGAGATGTCATGCTTGATGTTCAGGCCTTCGTCAGCTTGCGCCAGCGGAATGCTTTCGCGGATGTGCCAGAGCTGGTTGGCTTGAGTTAAATTTTCAGCCACGACTGCGTCCGTCACGCAGCCGTTTTCAAAAGCAGTTTCCAGTAATTTTTCAAACTGCTCGCGGGCGTGGGTTTCGCTCTCGTGGTCAGAGTTCTCAAGTAAAACACAGTAAGGCGCGTCTTGCCACAGCGGCACGCGTTGCTGAGGGTAATGTTTGGCCACCAGGCTCAGGGCAAACTGCCCCATCACTTCAAACCCTGTCAGCCCCGCGCCCAAATGTTGATGCGCCAAGCCCAGCAGCGTCACGGCATGCTGCATGGACGGCACGGCAGCCCAGGCGGTTAGCCGCGCGGCGGGCAGGGGGTAGAGCTTGAGCGTGGCGGCGGTGATGATGCCCAGCGTGCCTTCACTGCCGACAAACAGATCACGCAGATCGTAGCCCGTGTTGTCTTTGCGCAGGCCACTCAGGCCGTGCCAGATGTCGCCCTGCGCCGTCACCACCTCCAGACCCAGACACAGGTCACGCGCATTGCCGTAGCGCACCACCTGCGTACCGCCAGCATTGGTGGCCAAATTGCCACCAATGGTGCAACTGCCCTCTGCGGCCAGGCTGAGCGGGAATAAAAAGCCTGCTTTTTCAGCTGTGTCTTGCAGGGTTTGCAAAATGCAGCCTGCATCAACCGTCATGGTCAGATTGGCAGCGTCGATGCTGCGCACAGTGTTCATGCGTCCCAAGCTCAGCACCACTTGCTGGCCTGACTCGTCAGGGATCGAACCGCCCACCAGTCCTGTGTTGCCGCCCTGGGTCACCATGCTCACACCTGCCCAGGTGCAGGCTTTGACAACAGCCGCGACCTCGGTTGTGCTGGCAGGCCGCACCACCGCCAGTGCTTTGCCGCGTGAACGCTTGCGCCAGTCCAGCTCGTAGGCTGACAGGTCGCCATCAACCAAAACGTTGCTCGTCCCGGCGATGGACTTCAGGGAGCCGATCAGCTCATGGCTCATGCTTTGGCCTGCTTGGGGATGCCCTTGAACCGTACCCTCACATGCAGCGAGCAGGCGGCAAACAGCACCAGACATAAAAACACCTCAGCCATCGCCAGGTAGTTGCCAGGCGGCTTGTCGCTCCAGGAGCGCACCACGCCTTCTGTGAAATACAGCCACACCAGCAGGCTAAGCCAGCGGTAGGTGTACATGCGGTTTTTCATCACGCCTGCCAGCGGCAAGATCAGCGGCAATACTTTCAGCGCCAGCAGGGAGCCGCCCGGGCGGATGGGTGCCAGCACCATTTCCCACAACACGCCCAGCACAATCAGGCCCAACAGGCTCGTGGCTGCGGTCCAGCGGATGGCGTCAATTTGATTTTCTTTGTTCATATCAGGAAAAGGAAGGGAGGAGCGGTTGCTTGAGGCATGATACCGGGGATGAATTTTCAACAACGATTGCAAGTCTTTTGGGCAGACCTGTCGCATTTCCCCTGGCGTGACACGCTGCTCACGCTGCGCGACCGTTTCCGCGAAGACCACATGGGTCTGACGGCCAGCAGTTTGACCTTTACCACCTCGATTGCACTGGTGCCGTTTTTTACCGTGGCTTTGGCAGTTTTCACGGCTTTTCCGATGTTTTCAACCCTGCAAGGCGCATTGCAAAGCTGGCTGGTTGAAAGCCTGATTCCCGACAACATTGCGCGGCAGGTGCTGGGCTATCTGACCCTGTTCAGCCGGCAAGCCAACAAACTCGGCGTAGCAGGACTGGGTATTTTGCTGGTCACGGCAATCGCCCTTATTTTGACAATTGACCGCACACTTAACGGTATCTGGCGCGTTAAGAAAACGCGACCCTTTACCCAGCGTGTGCTGATTTATTGGTCAGCCATCACACTGGGGCCCGTGTTGCTGGGGGCCAGCCTGGCGCTGACCTCGTCGGTGGTGGTGGCTACCGGTGGGTTGGTGGGCACCTTGCCTTTCAGTTTGCGGTTTCTGCTCACCAGCTTTCAGTTCCTGTTGATTGCCGCCGGGCTGGCAGCCTTGTACCGCTACGTACCCAACACTTACGTGAAACGGTCGCACGCCTGGGTGGGCGGCATTTTTGCGTCTGCAGGCATCGAACTGGCCAAAAAAGCGCTGGGGCTGTACCTGAGCAAAGTACCCACCTATTCGATGATTTACGGCGCCTTCGCCACCCTGCCGATTTTGCTGGTCTGGATTTACCTGGCCTGGATCATTGTGCTGATGGGGGCCGTGATTGCCGCTTACCTGCCCAGCCTGCTGGCAGGCGTGGCCAGGCGCGGTGGTGACAGCGGCGTTGGCGCGGCAAGAGGCTGGCAGTTCCAATTGGCGATTGAAGTGCTACAGCAGCTGAACAGGGTGAGAAGCAGCACCCAAAGAGGCTGCAGCGCCTCCAGCCTGGCGCAGACCATGCAGATTGATGTGCTGCAACTCGAGCCGATTCTGGAAACCCTGACCGAACTCGACTGGGTGGGCCAACTGGTGCCGAACGTGGATGCGGGTGCCGGCGAGGAGTCAAACTACATCCTGCTGGCAGACCCTGAGCAGACGATGCTCGAACCCTTGATGCAGCGGCTGCTGCTGGACAAGACGGATTCGACCCTGCCGCTGTGGGCAGCTGGGCAGTGGTCACAGCTCAAGCTGAGGCAGGCTTTGTAAATGCCGGCCGCTGAAACGCTCTTGTTTTAATAGCTGCTCGCGCACGTATTTGCTGGCTTGGGTGCCCAAACGACACCTGAAAACAGATGTTTTGAAGCACTTCAAGGATTTCAATCGCTTTTTGTGGATCAGATCTTCACTTTACCCAGCCAGATGTCCTTGTACATCGCCCAGTCACCCATGAAGCTGTACAGCGGGCGCTTGAAGCTGGCGGGCCTGTTTTTCTCAAAACCGAAGTGGCCCACCCAGGCAAAGCCGTAACCGCACAGCAAGCCATACAGCAGGTATTGCGGCTTGCCTGTCGCTACCAGCATGGCCAGGCATACGAGCGTCAAGCTGGACCCTACAAAGTGCAGGCGCCTGCAGGTCAGGTTGCTGTGTTCGGTGAGGTAGAACGGGTAAAACTCTGAAAAGCTCTTGAAGGCTTTGGGGTCTTGCATGCTCGTCTCCTTGTTATTTTCCGAGTTTAGGCCACTGAAAACGGCGCATGCAAAAACCCTCGGAAACGAGCGCGACCGCCTCGGGTGGGTGATGCGGTTAACCGATAGTTGGGAAGGCGCTGCAAAAACCGGCCAATCGCGATGCGGCCTTCGAGGCGTGCCAGGCTCATGCCTGCGCACTGGTGAATGCCCAGACCAAAAGCCAGGTGACGGTTGTTTTGGCGCTCCAGCTGCAGCTGGTTCGGTTGGTCAAACTGAGCCGGGTCGCGGTTGGCGGCACCTATGCACAGCGTCAGCAAGCTGCCTGCGGCGATCGCCACGCCACCAATCTGCGTGTCTTTGAGGGCGCGGCGGTTGCTGAGCTGATTGGACGGCTCAAAACGCAAAAATTCGTCAATGACGGGATTCAAATAGGCCTCCAGGCCAATGGAATCACGCGCGAGCAGCTCCTGTTTTAATAGTAAGTCAGCTTTGACGTCTGGCTGCTCCGTCAACGCTACCAGCGCATTGCCAATCAGGTTGGTGGTGGTTTCATGGCCTGCGTTCAGGATAAAGACGCAGTTTTGCAGCAACTCGGCTTCACTCAGCTTCTCGCCACTGGTTTCTTCGCCAATCAGCCGGGTCAGCACGTCATGTTCCGGGTTGCCGGGGTGTTTTCGTCTGTTGGCAACCAGTGTTTTCAGGTAGGTGGTGAACTCGATGACGCTTCTATGGCCCAGTGCTTCCTGCTCCGGGCTCAGTTTGGGCTCCAGCGCCCCCAAAATGGCCAGTGACCAGGCGCGCAGTGGCGTTCTGTCAGCGTGCGGCACACCCAGCAAGTTGCCAATCACCTCGACGGGAATAGCGGAGGCGAAGTCCTCAATCAAATCACCACCGCCCTTGGCCTGAATCGCATCCAGCAGGCTGTCGACCAGCGTGACGAGGCCGGGTTCCATATCGGCAATCGCCCGCCGGCTCAAAGCCCCCATGATGAGCTTGCGCACCCGTGTATGTAGCGGCGGGTCGTTAAATACCAGGCTGGTGGTGTGGTGCTCAAACAGCGGAGATGCCGCGCCGTACTTCGGTTCAAACTCCACTTTTTTGTCAGAGCTGAAGGTTTGCGCATCGCGGTACACGGCCACCAGGTCCGCATGCCGGGTTAAAAAATACGAGCCATCGGGCATCAGGCGCACGGGGCTGCTTTCACGCAGCACTTCATACACCGGATACGGGTTGGCGTAAAAGTCAGGCGGCAGGGCACGCAGGTCGAAGCTGGCGGCGATTTCTCTGGCGCGATTTTCAAGCATGGCCATCAAGGGTGCGTGGTTTCTTGAAGGCATTGCAAACGGGCCTCAGCAATCATTTGCAGCACCTCATGTGGTGCGTCGCTCTGGCTTATCAATGACAAGCTGACCATCGCTAAAAACAAGGCGGCGTTTTGTTGCCCCACCTCGCCCATTGCCTTGCACAAGGCGGTGTAGCTGATGTCCAGGTCCTCAGGTTTCATAGCTTGATTCCATGCGTCTGCAAAGCATCTTCCAGAAGCTGCTTGTTCAGTGTTCGCCAGCGGCCCATCACATGGCCATCTGGGCGAACCAGCACCATGCCTTGTGAAGTGGGTAGCGGTAGGCCATAACGTTGCCAGGCCTGCTCACGCTCTGATGTGATGTGTATCAAGGGCAGCCCTGTCATGTGCAATTCAGTCGGTACGCTGCCCGCCATGAACACCAGGCAGACAAATGTTTGGCCAAAGTGACTGGTCAGGTGTTGCTGGCCCAAACAGGCTTCCGGCGCAGGCGCGCCTGGAGTGGCCAATGTATTCGCCCACTGTCCTTCTTCGGCTGCATTCAAGGTCGAGTTTTCAAAAGCAATCGGCAGGGACTGCCTGGGGTTGATCAGAGAGCGAACGCCTTCGTTATGGCTAGCAAGCCGCAAGGTCGCCTCACGCATCAGCTTGAATGCAAAGTCAGGTGGTGCCATAAACTCAGTGCTTTTTGCACCATAGGCCATGTTGATTTGAGCGGCATGCACCCGCTCTTGCGAGTACGTGTCCAGCAACGCCCCCGGGCTGCGGTGCTGAACGACGCTGGCCAGCTTCCAGGCCAGATTGGCCGCATCGTCCAGGCCTGAGTTCAAGCCACGCACACCAAATATAGGCACCAGGTGCGCCGCATCGCCAGCAAACAAAACATGGTCATGGCGGTAGCCTTGCAGGCTTAGGCATTTGGCGTTGTAGATCGATATCCACTGCAGTTCCCAGGGCTCGTCCTCGCCAATCATGGCCAGATGGCTGCGGACTCTAGGCAACACGTTTTCGGGTTTGATGGCCTCCAGCGGATCTTCGTCATCGCGGATTTGGTAGTCAATGCGCCACACATCGTCGGGCTGGCGGTGCATCAACAGGGTAGAGCCTGGGTTGGATGGCGGGTCAAACCATGCCAGTCGTTCAACCGCACGTTTTGTTTTTTGAACGATGTCAACAATCACGTAACGGCCTTCGTACTGCGTGCCTTGCAGTTGCAAACCGAGTTGTTCACGCACCGTGCTTTTACCGCCGTCGCACGCCACAACCCAACCTGCATGGATGGTTTTGAATCCGTCGGGGCCATCCATGTTGACTGTGACGCCGCTGGCTGTTTGCGCAAGCTGTGTCACACGGCTTGACCACCGCACATCGACCAGCCCCGTCTGCAATGCAGCCTGATGTGCGTATTCTTCGATGTAGTACTGCTGAATATTGAGCATAGGCGCAAAGCGTTGCGTGGGCTCAGTGGGCATCTCAAAGTGCAGCACCTCGGTACCGCGCCAGTAGCTGCGCCCACCCGTCCAGGGCAGTCCTTTTTGGGTCAGCTTGTCATCGGCACCTATCCATCCCATGATTTCCTGCGAGCGCCGTGAAACGCAAATGGCACGACTACCTGTGCAGTATGTGGCGTCCGCTTCAATGACTGTGCTGGCCACGCCCTGTTGGCCCAACAATGCGGCCAACGTCAAACCGACTGGGCCGCCGCCCACAATTAACACCGAGGTGGAATTTGGCACTTGTGTCATTGCAAGAACGTCTTGATGGCCATCAATGTTTCTTCGGGTGCTTCCGTCATTTGGTGATGACCTACCGCTAACCGCACCACCGAGAAGTTTTTGCCCATGCTTTTAGCCGTGTCGATGAGCAGTTGAGCCGATTTGGCCAGCGTCATCTGGTCTTGTGCGCCGAGCAAAAACAGCACCGGGCATGAGACCTGGCTGATGGCCGTTTCACCGTTGGCATAGTCGTCACACGCCTTGAAGCCCCGATGAAACACGTTGACTTTTGTATTGCTGGCCAGCACGCGCCGGCCTAGCGCCAGGCTGCTGCCATATACCCAGGTGCCGGGGCCAAGCGACGAGGGCGGGGCGGCCAGTGTGCTTCGAGAAAACACATTGATCGTATGCAGTGCCTGCACGGGGTTGTTGAGCGATGCATCGAGCAGTGCAGCCGATACTTTCATAGGGAAAGCCGTGCCGACCAGCACCAGACGTGTGACGCGTTCTTTCAGCTTTGACGCAGCTTCTAACGCAATCAATGAGCCCCAGCTATGGCCGATCAGCGCAGCCTTTTCAATGCCTGCTGCGTCCAGCAGCGCGGCAATAAAGTCGGCGGCTTCTTCAACACTGGCGGGCGCGTCGCCTTCGCTTTTGCAATGCCCCGGCAGGTCAACGGCCAGCACGTTCCAGCCGTGGTTGGCCATGTAGCGGCTTTGCAAAACCCAAACGCTGTGGTCATTCAGCACGCCGTGAATGAAGACGACGGTGGGTTTGGCGGCATCGAATGCTTTGCCTGCCGTGTAGCAATAAGTTGGGTGCTTGTTCACTTGCAGGTACATGCTCAGGCTCCTGCTTTTTCTGCGGCCTTCAAAGCGCGCTTGAGGTCGTCAATCAAATCATCGGGATCTTCCAGCCCAATCGACAAACGGATCGTGCCCTGGCTGATGCCCGCACCCGCCAGGGCCTCGTCGGTCATGCGAAAGTGCGTGGTGCTGGCCGGGTGAATCACCAGGCTGCGGCAATCGCCCACGTTGGCCAAGTGGCTGAAAACCTTCAGACTTTCAACAAAAGCCTTGCCCTGGTTGCGCGAGCCCTTCAGGTCAAAACTGAAGACAGATCCCGCACCGCGGGGCAACAACTTTTTGGCAAGTGCGTGGCTTGAATGTGTTTCAAGCAGTGGGTGGCCGACACGCGAAACAAAAGGGTGGCTGGCCAAAAACGCCACGATCTTTTCGGTATTGCTCATGTGTCTCGCCATGCGCAGGCCAAGCGTTTCAATGCCCTGCAAAATCAACCAGGCCGTATGGGGGCTCATGCAGGCACCAAAGTCGCGCAGGCCTTCACGCCGGGCGCGCAGCAAAAAGGCGCCAACGGTACTTTCTTCACTGAACACCATATTGTGAAAGCCGTCATAGGCTTCGGTCAGTTCTGCAAACTTTCCAGACTTTTCCCAGTCAAATGACCCACCATCGACCACAATGCCGCCAATCACCGTGCCGTGGCCGCTTAAAAATTTGGTGGCCGAGTGGTAGACCAGATCAGCGCCGTGGTCGAACGGCTTGATCAACCAGGGCGAGGTGAGGGTGGAGTCGACCAGCAGCGGCGCACCGGTTTCGTGCGCAATGGCGGCCACCGCTCCAATGTCCAGCACGTCCAGGCCGGGGTTGCCGACGGTTTCGCCAAAAAACAGTTTGGTGTTGGGTCGCGCTGCAGCGCGCCAACCGTCCAGGTCGCCGGGCTTGACGAAAGTGGTGTCGATGCCAAAGCGCCGCATGGTGTAGTGCAGCAGGTTTTGTGAGCCGCCGTACAGAGCAGTTGATGCCACGATGTGCGAGCCCGCTCCCATCAGCGTAGCAATGCTCAGGTGTAGCGCCGCCTGGCCGCTGGCTGTGGCGATGGCGCCTATGCCGCCTTCCAGCGCGGATACACGTTGCTCCAGTACCGCATTGGTCGGGTTGCTGATGCGTGAATACACATGGCCAGCACGCTCCAGATTGAAAAGCGATGCCGCGTGGTCACTGGATTCAAAAACAAATGACGTGGTCAGGTGAATCGGCACGGCGCGCGCGCCGGTGGTGGGGTCAGGCGATGCACCTGCGTGCAGCGACAGGGTGTCAAAGCCAGGGTCAGCGTAGCCGGGCATGAGGTTGTCTCCAAATGAAAAAATGCAAATCGGGCGCCCACTTGGGCAGGCTTCAGGTTATTGTGGGCTATATTGCCAAACAACTTCCCAAAACGCTGTCGCGAGTGGGAAAATAGCCTGACCAAACCGAGGAGACCGCCATGAAAGTAGCTGACATTTTGCGCGTGAAGGGCAGCACGCTGTATACCGTTCAGCCCGACGAGCCGCTGGCCAAGGCCGCGCAAATCATGTCTGAAAAAGACATTGGCTCTCTGGTGGTGATGGAGCACGGTGACCTGGTCGGCATGCTGACCTTTCGGGAAGTGATTGTCAGCATCGTGGGCAACGGCGGCGTGATAGGCAGCATGCTGGTGCGCAAGGCGATGGACGACCATCCGCTGACCTGCACCAGCGAGACAGAACTGGACGAAGTGCGCCGCATGATGCTCGAGCGCCACGCCAGGTACATGCCAGTAATGAACCAGAAAATGTTGATGGGCGTGATCTCTTTGTATGACGTTGCCAAAGCAGTGGTGGACAGCCAGAATTTTGAAAACAAGATGCTCAAGGCCTACATACGTGACTGGCCTGCAGGCGAGGATGATGGCAAGAATGGCTGATGTCGCCCGCGAGTGTCTGGGATAATCCAGCGCTATGAGCGGCAACACCTTCGGAAATTTATTCGCAGTCACCAATTTTGGTGAATCCCACGGTCCGGCCATTGGCTGCGTGATTGACGGCTGCCCACCGGGCATGGAACTGTCTGAGGCTGATATTCAGGCCGACCTTGACCGCCGTCGCCCCGGCACCAGCCGCCACGTGACGCAGCGCAACGAGCCTGATGCCGTCGAGATTTTGTCGGGCGTGTACCAAGGCAAAACCACTGGCACGCCAATTTGCCTGCTGATCAAAAACACCGACCAGCGCAGCAAGGACTACGGCAATATTCTGGAGACCTTTCGCCCTGGCCACGCCGACTACACCTACCTGCACAAGTACGGCCTGCGCGACCCGCGCGGTGGCGGTCGGTCGTCAGCCCGGCTGACGGCGCCTGCGGTGGCTGCGGGTGCAGTGGCCAAAAAGTGGCTGTTTGAAAAGTACGGCACGACATTTCAAGGCTGCATGACGAAGATTGGCGATGTGGTGATTCCGTTTGAATCGTGGGCGCATGTGCCCAACAACCCGTTTTTTGCGCCATGTGCTGACGTGTCGACGCTGGAAACCTACATGGACGAGCTGCGCAAGGCGGGCGACTCCTGTGGCGCGCGTATTCGTGTCACGGCATCCAAGGTACCGGTTGGTCTGGGCGAGCCGCTGTATGACAAGCTGGATGCCGACATTGCCTTTGCCATGATGGGCATCAACGCTGTCAAGGGCGTTGAAATTGGCGCGGGCTTTGGCGCTGTGACCCAGCGCGGCACCACCCACGGCGACGGTTTGTCACCTGAAGGCTTTATGTCAAACAACGCAGGTGGCGTACTGGGCGGCATCAGCACCGGGCAAGACCTGGAAGTGTCCATAGCCATCAAGCCGACCAGCTCCATCATCACGCCGCGCCAGTCAATTGACACATCGGGCAACCCGGCCGAGGTGGTGACCAAGGGCCGCCACGACCCCTGCGTGGGTATACGCGCCACGCCGATTGCCGAGGCCATGCTGGCGCTGGTGGTGATGGAACACGCCCTGCGCCAGCGTGCACAAAATGGCGATGTGGTGGTCAGTACGCCCGACATCATGCGCAGCAGCCAGAAAAGCTGATTTTGGGGCGCTCAACGGCTAAAAAAGCCTGAAAATAGCTTTTTTAGGTGCTAAATCAGCCTCAAAGCCAATGGATGCATGGGTGAGCAGCTCCTAAATAAATAGCATCTGCGTGTCGGCTTTCAGTCCCAGCCAAGCCTTCGCTGCTGCCACCAGAGCGTCTGGCTGGCCAGTGCTGAACCACTCGACGCCCTGCATGTCTGGAATGTCCCGGATGGGCTGAGCTGACAAGTTGCCCACCAAAAGCCGCCTCGTCTGTAGCGCCACGGCAGCCCCTGTGTCCAGCAGCTTCACACCAGGGTCTAGCAGCGCGGCAATGTGCTGGGCAGCAAATGGGTAGTGGGTGCAGCCTAAAACCACGGTATCGACGGGTTTTGAGGCTTGAAAGTGCTCATTTTGACCCTCAAAAATGCCTGCAGAGCCCAAGACACGTGCGCAAGCAGCTATGACTTTGGTAGCGTCTGAATGATGGGCCGCTTGTTCTATCGCTTCGGCCAAACCGTCGCCAGGCAGCAAAACAAAGCTGGCCTGGCTGCTGTGCGCAGCCAGCAGCGTTGCAAACCGGGCACTGCCTAAAGTGCTGCGCGTGGCCATCACGGCAATGTGCCGGGTGCTACTGAGTGCTACGGCGAGCTTCAAAGCAGGCTCCACGCCGATGATGGACAGGTGGGGGTAGGTGGCCCGCAGAAGGTCTATGGCCGCAGCGGTGGCGGTGTTGCAGGCTATGACCAGCGCTTTGACGTTTTGCTGCGTCAAATACGCCGCCATTTTCAAAGAGCGGTCCACCACATGCGCATCGTCTCGCTCGCCATACGGCGCGTGGCCGCTGTCGGCGATGTAGATGAAGCGCTCATTCGGCAGCTCGGTCCGTAACGCCTTTAAAACGCTCAGGCCACCTATGCCGGAGTCAAAGATGCCGATGGGTTGAGCCAACGCCATCCTGCCCGAGTCAACCCGCAGCGACTGCAATCCCTTTGAATTCACCCGTGGCAATCCGCTTTTGCCATTCAGCAGGCCCGGTGACGTGGGCGCTGGTACCGCCTGAATCAACCGCCACCGTCACTGGCATGTCCACCACGTCAAACTCGTAAATCGCTTCCATGCCCAAATCGGCAAAGCCCACCACCTTGGCGTGTTTGATGGCTTTTGAGACGAGGTAGGCTGCGCCGCCCACGGCCATCAGGTAAGCGCTTTTGTGTTGTTTGATCGCCTCAATCGCCACCGGGCCACGCTCGGCTTTGCCGATCATGCTGATCAGGCCTGTTTTAGCCAGCATCATTTCTGTAAAGCCGTCCATGCGGGTGGCGGTGGTGGGGCCTGCCGGGCCAACGGCTTCGTCGCGCACCGGGTCTACCGGGCCTACGTAGTAAATCACCCGGTTGGTGAAGTCAACCGGCAGCGCCTCACCTGCGGCCAGCATGGTCTGAATGCGCTTGTGGGCTGCGTCGCGGCCGGTCAGCATTTTGCCGCTCAGCAGCAGCGTGTCGCCGGGTTTCCAGCTCGCCACCTCGGCCTTGGTCAGCGTGTTCAGGTTCACGGCTTTGCTTTTCACGTAGTCGGGTGTCCAGTTCACATCGGGCCAGGTATCCAGCGGTGGTGGTGTCAGGTACACCGGGCCGCTGCCGTCCATCACAAAGTGGGCGTGGCGGGTGGCCGCGCAGTTGGGGATCATCGCGACCGGCTTGCCTGCGGCGTGGGTCGGGTACATATTGATCTTCACATCCAGCACCGTTGTCAGGCCGCCGAGGCCTTGCGCGCCTATGCCCAGCGCGTTGACTTTTTCATACAGTTCAATGCGCAACGCCTCGACCTTGGTTAATGCCGCGCCCGATTTGGCCTTGGCCTGCAGCTCATACATGTCCAGGTCTTCCATCAGACTTTCCTTGGCCAGCAGCATGGCTTTTTCAGCCGTACCGCCAATGCCGATGCCCAGCATGCCGGGCGGGCACCAGCCTGCGCCCATGGTGGGCACGGTCTTCAGTACCCAGTCCACAATGCTGTCGCCGGGGTTCAGCATGGCCAGCTTGCTTTTGTTTTCACTGCCGCCGCCTTTGGC
>JANNYZ010000071.1:0-8115 GCA_031410335.1 Polaromonas sp.
AAAAAAGACGGCACCATCACGGCCGCGTCCAGCTCGTCCATCAATGATGGCGCGGCGGCTTTGGTCTTGAGCCGTGAATCTACCGCCAAAGAACTGGGCGCCAAACCGCTGGCCCGCATCGTCGGCCACGCCACTTTTGCACAGGCGCCTGAATGGTTTACCACTGCACCGGTGGGCGCTGTCAACAAGCTGCTCAAGAAAATCGGCTGGACTGTCAAAGACGTTGACCTGTGGGAAGTCAATGAAGCCTTTGCAGTGGTGCCCATGGCCGCGATGACCGAGCTGGGCATCAGCCACGACATCGTCAACGTCAATGGCGGCGCATGTGCGTTGGGCCACCCGGTAGGGGCCAGCGGTGCCCGCATCATCGTCACGCTGATGTATGCGCTCAAAGCCCGCGGCCTTAAAAAGGGCGTTGCCACCCTGTGCATTGGCGGCGGTGAGGGCACAGCCATCGCCATTGAAATGCTATAAATAAATGAGCTTCTTGCGCATGTATTTATTGGTCTGGAGGCTGTTTTGATACTCAATAATGAGCAAAATCAGGTGCGGGAGGCCGTGCGCGAATTTGCCACCCAAGAACTCTGGCCTCATGCTGCAGCGTGGGACAAGACACACACCTTTCCAGTCGAGGCGCACAAGGGCCTGGCCGCACTCGGTGCTTACGGCATCTGTGTGCCTGATGACTTGGGTGGTGCAGGGCTTGACTATTTGACGCTCGCCGTGGTGATTGAAGAAATTGCTGCTGGTGACGGCGGTACCAGCACAGCCATCAGTGTGACCAACTGCCCGGTCAATGCCATCCTCATGCGCTACGGCAACGCGCAGCAGCAAAAGCAGTGGCTCACACCGCTGGCACGCGGCCACATGCTCGGCGCGTTTTGCCTCACAGAGCCGCATGCGGGCAGCGACGCGTCGTCGCTCAAAACCACAGCTAGCAAAGACGCTGACGGTTATGTCATCAACGGCGTCAAGCAGTTCATCACCAGCGGCAAAAACGGCCATGTGGCCATCGTCATTGCCGTGACCGACAAAGCCGCAGGCAAAAAAGGCATGAGCGCTTTCATTGTGCCGACCAGCGCGCCCGGCTATAGCGCCGACCGGCTGGAAGACAAGCTGGGCCAGCATTCGAGTGACACCGCACAGGTCAGTTTTAGCAATTGCCGCATCCCGCATGAGAACCTGATTGGCAACGAAGGCGAGGGCTACAAAATCGCCCTGAGCGCACTCGAAGGCGGGCGCATCGGCATTGCCGCCCAAAGCATCGGCATGGCGCGCAGCGCGTTTGATGTGGCCCTGGCCTACGCCAAAGACCGCACCGCTTTTGGCAGCGCCATCATCGACCACCAGGCCGTGGGCTTCAGGCTGGCCGACTGCGCCACTCAAATTGAAGCTGCAAGGCAGTTGACCTGGCACGCCGCCGCCCTGCGCGACGCTGGCCTGCCTTGCCTGAAAGAAGCCGCCATGGCCAAGCTGTTTGCCAGCGAGATGGCCGAACAAGTGTGCAGCGCCGCCCTGCAAACGCTGGGCGGCTACGGCTATGTGAGCGACTTCCCTTTAGAGCGCATTTACCGCGACGTGCGGGTCTGCCAGATTTATGAAGGCACATCGGACGTGCAGAAGATCATTATTCAACGTGCACTGGCTTGAAATGACTTGACCTTGCCTGAGCAAGCTTGCCCCTGCGGCAAATTAAGCGCGTCCAAAAAGCCATTGGCATTTGCCGCCTGCTGTGCGCGCTACCTAAACGACTTTGACAACACCGCCGCGCCAGACGCCGAAAGCCTGATGCGCTCGCGCTACAGCGCTTTTGTACTCAAACGTGCGGACTACCTGCTAGCCACCTGGCACACCACCACCCGCCCCGCCGACGTGGCGCTAGACGATGCTACCAAGTGGCTGGGCCTGGACGTGCGCCGCCATACCGTGGTTGACGCGGACCATGCCCAGGTCGAGTTTGTCGCCCGCTACCGCACGGCTGGCCGCGGTGCGCGCATCCACGAGCTGAGCCGCTTTGTTCGCGAGGCAGGCCGTTGGTACTATCTGGACGGCGATTTGCGGTAAAAACGCTGTTTCAGGCCTTTTTAGGGTATCTTTTAGGCCTCCAGCCCAATGAATACATGCGCAAGCAGCTCCTGATTAAATAGCACTCAACATGACCCTCATGAAATTCGACGCCGTACTTTTCGACTGCGATGGCGTGCTGGTGGACAGTGAACCCATCACCAACGGCGTGCTGCGTGACATGCTGGCCGAGTCGGGCTGGGTGCTGACGCCCGCTGAATGCATGCGGCTGTTTATTGGCAAAGCCGTCAAAGACGAACGCGCCATGATTGAAGCCAACACCGGCCAGCCACTGACTGATGACTGGATGCATCGCTTTCGGGAGCGGCGCAATGCGGGCCTGATGGCCAACGTCACGGCGATTCGCGGTGCTGTCGAGGCGGCGGCCAGCATCCATGCGCTGTTTGACGGCCGTATTGCCTGCGCGTCAGGCGCTGACCGCTTCAAGGTTGAGCTGCAGATGGACAAGTGCGGCTTGATGCCGTACTTCAAAGGGCGCATCTTTAGCGGCCACGAGACGCCGCGCTCCAAACCTTTTCCTGATGTGTATCTGGCAGCCGCTGCCGCGCTGGGCGTAGACCCCAAGCGCTGCGTGGTGGTGGAAGACACCGTGACCGGCGTGATGGCTGGGGTAGCGGCGGGCGCCACCGTGTTGGGCTACAGCCCGCCTGAAGCGGGGCACGACACCCCCGCTGCGCTGCTGGCTGCGGGCGCTGTGCAAGTGTTTACTGACATGGGTAAACTGCCAGGTTTGCTGAGCAGCTCTGTTTTTCAGCCTCAGCCTTGAGTTCTTGGGTCAAATCAGCCTTCAAGACTTGGTTTAAGCCGTTTTAGGGTATCAAATCGGCCTCTAGCCCAATGAATACATGCGCAAGCGGCTCCTGAAATCATAGTAACCTGGAGGGGCCACTATTTTGGCCACCCCCTGCAAACCCCCGGCAAACTCCCTGCAAACCCCACCCACCCGCAAAACGCGCTACCGTGCTAACCTGCTACCCCGAGTTTTACAACCAAAGAGAGACAACACCATGCCCGGACTCCTCCCCAACGTTGACCCTGACGGCCTGCTCGAATTCTCGGTCGTCTACACCGACCGCTCGCTCAACCACATGTCGAAAAGCTTCCAGCATGTGATGACGGACATCTCCAGCATGCTCAAAGAGGTGTACCACGCCCATTCAGCCGTGCTGGTCCCCGGCAGCGGCACCTACGGCATGGAGTCTGTGGCCCGCCAGTTTGCCGCTGGCAAGCATGTCATGGTCATTCGCAACGGCTGGTTCAGCTACCGCTGGACGCAAATTTTTGACATGGGCAGCATCCCCGCGTCACACACCGTGCTCAAAGCGCGCCAAAGCGTTAAAACCGCCCAAGCCCCCTGGTCACCGGCCCCGATTGCCGACGTGCAAGTGGCCATAGCCAAAGAAAAGCCAGCCCTGGTCTTTGCCCCGCACGTTGAAACATCGGCCGGCATGATGCTGCCCGACGGCTACCTGCGCGCAGTAGCTGACGCGGTGCACGCAGTGGGCGGCCTGTTCGTGCTCGACTGCATTGCATCAGGCGCGATGTGGGTAGACATGCAGGCCACAGGCGTTGACATACTGATATCGGCCCCGCAAAAAGGCTGGAGCAGCTCGCCCTGCTGCGCCATGGTGATGCTGAGTGAGCGCGCACGCACGGCGATTGACGGCACCACCAGCTCCAGCTTTGCAACCGACCTGAAAAAGTGGCTGCAAATCATGGAAACCTACGAAAAAGGCGGCCACGCCTACCACGCCACCCTGCCCACAGACGCCCTGACGCGCCTGGCCGCAGTCATGAAAGAAACCAAAGAGTACGGCTTTGCCAAAGTCAAAGCCGAGCAGGAACTGCTGGGCAAAAAAGTACGCGAGCTGTTTGAAAGCCGCGGCCTGAAGAGCGTCGCCGCAGAAGGCTTCAAAGCGCCAGGCGTTGTCGTCAGCTACACGACTGACCCTGAAATTCAGTCAAGCAAAAAGTTTATGGCCGAAGGCCTACAAACCGCCGCTGGCGTGCCCCTGCAATGCGACGAAGGCGCTGACTTCATGACCTTCCGTATTGGGCTGTTTGGCTTGGACAAGTGGCACAACGTGGACAAGACGGTGGCTAATCTGGCTGGGGCGTTGGACCGGATTGGGGTGGTGGAGCGGGTGCCTGAGGTAGTTGCGTAACAGATTACATGATAGGGTTCACCATATGACTTGGGTAGTCGGCGCGACCTCCCAATCACGAGGCGTCCTTGTTTCAGACGTGAGGGTGACTTTCGCAGACGCAAGCAAGGCCGACATGCTACAAAAGTCTTTCCTGATTGCGAACTATCTTGCTGCAGGGTTTGCCGGGTCAGTGCGGATCGGCTTCGACCTAATTTCCGGGTTACGAAGTCTCATACCCGAAGAGGGAATTATCGGCCGCCATGCTTGTGACCCTGTTGAAGTTGCCAAAGTCTTCACACCCATGGCGCAGGCAATTTTTTCGCAAGCTCCATCCCATGAACAAAAGAATAATGCGTCCATTCTCATCGTTGGCGTGTCGCCAATAGAAAACATGGGAGCACCACAATTTCCAAAGGTGTACTTAATCCGCATGATTGCTCCGCAATTCATCCCTAGGTTGTTTAATCAGGGGCTAGCTATGACAAGCATAGGTTCCGGCTCTAGGGTGACTGAATACAAAGCTGCGCTTCGCCCACTCTTTCGAAACTCTTCGGGAATCCACAGCGCCCACATGACGGGCATCCATGGGTGGGCCGAAACTCTAGGCTTCTCGGTAACAAGTCTTGTTCGGCGAAGTCAAACTTCTGAGTTTAGTGAGTGTCTTCACATCACCGGCGTCGCGTTAGGGGATATGGTTCAAGTAAACAATAACACCACGACGTACCCCCGAGTCGGTTCGCCCGTTGTGTTAAGAATGCCGCCCGTTGCCGGGTCTTGGGCTGAGTTCGATGCCATGGCAGCAACTTGCAATAAGTTGTCGGCCAGTGCAGTCTGCTAACGGGTTACCCTGCGGCAACTTCTCTTAGCTCCGTCAAATTCGAAATCTCAACGCTTCACGTCTGCTTTCCTAAGAGCAAAGTCGGACATCTGCCAAAACCGCCTAGAATTGACGTTTACGTAAACGTCAATCAAGCGTTTCAAGCAAATCTTCGATATAAGAAAGACCTGCATGCCAGTTCTGGAGACAAAACTAAACGCCCGCACTGCCGACTTTCAGGCCAACGTGGTGGCCATGCAAACGCTGGTGGACCACTTGCGGGGCGAGGTGGCCAAGTCGGCTGCGGGTGGCGGCGAGGCTGCCCGAGCCAAGCATGTGGCGCGGGGCAAGTTACCGCCGCGCGAGCGGGTGCAAATGCTGCTGGACCCTGGCACGCCTTTTTTAGAACTCTCCCCGCTGGCTGCGCACGCCATGTACGACGGCGCAGCGCCCTGCGCGGGGCTGATCACCGGCATTGGCCGCGTGAGCGGGGTGGACTGCATGGTGGTGTGCAATGACGCGACCGTCAAGGGCGGCACCTACTACCCGATGACGGTGAAAAAGCATGTGCGCGCGCAAGAAATTGCGCAGCAAAACAACTTGCCGTGTATTTATCTGGTGGACTCAGGCGGGGCCAACTTGCCGAACCAGGACGATGTCTTCCCTGACCGTGACCACTTTGGCCGCATCTTTTATAACCAGGCCAACATGAGCGCCGAAGGCATTGCGCAAATTGCGGTCGTCATGGGCAGTTGCACGGCAGGCGGCGCGTACATGCCCGCCATGAGCGATGAAAGCATCATCGTGGCCAACCAGGGCACCATCTTTTTGGGCGGGCCGCCGCTGGTCAAAGCCGCCACGGGCGAGGTCGTCACGGCTGAAGACCTGGGCGGTGGAGACGTGCACACGCGCCTGTCTGGCGTGGCAGACCATTTGGCGCAAAACGATATGCACGCGCTGCAACTGGCGCGTACTGCGGTTAAAAACCTCAACAGAAACAAGCCCGCAGCCCAACAAATAAATGCGCCAGCAGCTCCTAAATATGAAGCAAGCGAGCTGTATGGCGTGATACCCACAGACACCCGCAAGCCATTCGACGTGCGCGAAATCATTGCCCGCATTGTGGACGGCAGCGAGTTTGACGAGTTCAAGGCGCGCTACGGCACCACGCTGATCTGCGGCTTTGCCAGGGTTGAAGGCATGCCGGTCGGCATCATTGCCAACAACGGCATTTTGTTCAGTGAGTCAGCACTAAAAGCCACCCACTTTATTGAGCTGTGCTGCCAGCGCAAGATACCGCTGGTGTTTTTGCAAAACATTACCGGCTTTATGGTGGGCCGCAAATACGAAAACGAAGGCATTGCCCGCAACGGTGCCAAGATGGTCACTGCCGTGGCCACCGCAGCCGTGCCCAAGTTCACCATCATCATTGGCGGCAGCTACGGCGCGGGCAACTACGGCATGTGCGGCCGGGGGTTTTCACCACGCTTTTTATGGATGTGGCCCAACGCCCGCATTTGCGTCATGGGCGGCGAGCAGGCCGCGGGCGTGCTCGCCAGTGTCAAGCGCGACGGCATTGAGGCGCGCGGCGGGCAGTGGTCGGCACAAGAAGAAGCCGCCTTCAAGCAACCCATCCTCGACCAGTTTGCCCACCAGTCGCACCCCTACTATTCAAGCGCCCGGATGTGGGACGACGGCGTGATAGACCCGGCAGACACCCGCCGCGTGCTGGCACTCGGCCTGTCGGCCACCCAAAACCGGCCGATACCCGAGACGAAATTTGGTGTTTTCAGGATGTGATGTGTATAATTTATAAATTTCATACACATTGAAGGGCGGGCCAATATGCGTACCAACATCGTGATCGACGACAACCTCATGCAGGCTGCCATGTCAGCTGGTAACTTCAAGACCAAGAAAGACGCGGTTGAAGAAGGCTTACGCCTTTTGGCCAGACGCAAGGTTTACCAAAACATACGCGCACTTCGCGGCAAGATCCATTGGTCACTTGACGGTGACTGGACGCAGCCTGAACACAGCGTGCAAGAACCCCGAGCCGACTGGCCTGCAACCTCGGCGAAAGCACCTAAATGATCACTGCTGACAGCAGCGTGTGGATTGACTACCTGGGCGGCCGGGAAACGCCCAAGGCACAGCTCCTGGACGAAGTGCTGGACGATTCAAGTCACGATGTGGTGTTGCTTGACGTCGTGCTGATGGAGGTGCTGCGCGGCTGTCGCCATGACCACGAATGGCGACTTGCAAACCAGGCCCTGTCAGACCTGCCAGTGCACACCGCTGGCGGCGATGTAGTTGCCAGATCAGCCGCAGCTTTGTATCGGCAGTTGCGCAAAACAGGCGTGACCGTACGCAGCCCGATTGACTTGCTGGTTGGAAGCTGGTGCATAAGCACCGGCTGTGCATTGATTCATAACGACCGCGACTTTGTGCCGATGCGGCAGCACGGACTGCAGGCCTTCAGATCTGAAAAATTTCAATGAACAACATCTACACCACCCCCGACCACGAACTGCTGCGCGAGCAGGTCAACCGCTTCATCACGCGTGAGGTAGAGCCCTATGCCGCAGAGTGGGAAGAAACAGGCTGCGTGCCGCGCGAGGTGCTGCGCAAACTGGGCGACGCGGGCTTGTTCGGCCTGATGTACGAGTCTGAATACGGCGGTGCTGAAGCCGACGCGTTGACCAACCTGGTGTTTGCCGAGGCGCTGAGCCAGTCGACTTTTGGCGGCTTCATCATCACCGTGCTGGTCCACACCGACATGGCCAGCCCGCACCTGCACCATGCGGGCAGCGCAGCGCAAAAGGCCAAGTATTTGCCGGGCGTTATCAGCGGTGAGACCATCACTGCTGTTGCCATCAGCGAGCCGGGTGCAGGTTCAGACGTGGCGGGCATGCGCACGGTGGCCCGTCGTGACGGCGATGAGTGGGTCCTCAATGGCACCAAGATGTTCATCACCAACGGCGTGCATGCCAACGTGTATTTTGTGGCGGCCAAAACGGGTACCGCGCGGCACGACATGAGCATGTTCATTGTTGAAAAAGGCAC
>JANNYZ010000072.1:0-13065 GCA_031410335.1 Polaromonas sp.
CCAAACCTGCTCAAGCAGGTTTGGAGCCGCAGGCTCAAGCCCCGAGGGGGCTAATTTCCCTTGGGGCGGCCCAGCGGTAAATTGCCCTGCATCAATTCGCTTGAGTTTTTGCATCAATCAGCCTGGCAAGCTGCGCTAGCATGAGCGTCTTGTGAACAAGGAACACAGCATGCTCAAGCTCTACATTGGCAATAAAAACTATTCATCCTGGTCCATGCGGCCATGGGTGCTACTCAGGCAAGCGGGTATTGCGTTTGAAGAAGTCAAAGTACGTTTCGACTCCTTTGACAGCGGTTCGACTTTTCGCAAAACCATGGATGCGCTGACACCTGTGGGCAAAGTCCCGTTGCTGGTTGATGACGGTCTGGTGGTATGGGACACGCTGGCCATCGCAGAGTATCTGGCCGAGAAATTCCCCGAGAAAAAACTGTGGCCGCAAAACGTTCAAGCCCGCGCCAGAGCCAGGTCCATCTGCGCTGAAATGCACAGCGGCTTTGGTGCGCTGCGCTCAGCCTGCCCCATGAATATCGAGGCCAGCCTGCCAGACATGGGCCAGTTGATCTGGCGAGACAAGCCTGCAGTGCGTGCAGACGTGACGCGCATGGTGGCGATGTGGGGCGAGCTGTTAAGCCAGCATGGCGGCCCCATGCTGTTTGGCGAATTCAGCATTGCCGACGCCTACTTTGCACCCGTCGCCATGCGACTGAAAACCTACGCCTTGCCCGTACCTGCCAGCATCACCGCGTACATCCACAGGCTGTGTGCCGAACCTGGCGTGAAGGCGTGGATAGATGGCGCGCTGGCTGAAAATGACTTTCGGGATTTTGAAGAGCCGTACCGGCTGAAGCCTTAAAACGTGAGGTCGGTAAACTTGCGCCATGGAAATCTTCATGGTTGGCGGTGCGGTCCGCGATGCGTTGCTGGGCCAACGCGCAAAAGACCACGACTGGGTGGTGGTAGGCGGCACGCCTGAAGAACTGGTGGCGCGCGGCTTTTTGCCCGTTGGAAAGGACTTTCCGGTTTTCCTTCACCCCACCAGCAAAGAAGAATATGCCCTGGCCCGTACCGAGCGCAAAACCGCACGGGGTTACCACGGCTTTGCCGTTCATGCGGCACCTGATGTCACACTGGAACAAGACCTGGCGCGGCGCGACCTGACCATCAACGCCATCGCAGCCTGCGCACTGATTGACTGGTCTACCGGGCAATTTGGTACCGATGTTGACCTGACCCCTGCCAACCTGATTGACCCCTACGGTGGCCAGGGCGACATTGCGGGCAAAGTGCTGCGCCACGTGACCGATGCCTTCCGCGAAGACCCGGTGCGTATCCTGCGGGTCGCGCGTTTTGCGGCGCGCTTGACCGACTTTAATGTGGCGCCTGAGACGATGCAGCTCATGAAGGACATGGTGAGCGATGGCGAAGCCGATGCGCTGGTGGCCGAACGTGTATGGCAAGAACTGTCGCGCGGTTTAATGCAGGCCCAGCCGTCGCGCATGTTTGACGTGCTGCGCGAATGCGGCGCGCTAAAGCAGCTGATGCCGGAAGTTGACAGGCTGTGGGGCGTGCCCCAACGTGCTGATTACCACCCTGAAATTGATACCGGTGTGCACCTGATGATGGTGCTGGACATGGCGGCGCAGCTTGATGCGCCTCTGCCGGTACGCTTTGCCTGCCTGATGCATGACTTGGGCAAGGGCACGACTCCGGCAGAGATCTTGCCAAAGCACATTGGCCATGAACTGCGCAGCGCCAAATTATCAAAAGCAGTTTGCGAACGGCTGCGTGTGCCGGTTGAATGTCGCGAGCTGGCCGATGTGGTGGCCATGGAGCACGGCAACATTCACCGCAGCGCAGATTTCGGTGCTGCAGCGCTGGTGCGCTTGCTCGAGCGCTGTGACGCATTTCGAAAGCCAAAGCGCTTTGCCGATGTGCTGCTGGCCTGCGAGTGCGATGCGCGCGGGCGGCTGGGGCGGCAAGACGCTGCTTACCCGCAGCGCCAGCGGCTGGCGGATGTGCTGAAGGCGGCGCAATCCGTCGTGACCAGCGTGATCGCCGAAGCAGCGCTTGCCGAAGGGCTGGATGGCAAACAGATTGGTGAGCGGGTGCATGCGGCGCGGGTAGCGGCGGTGGCCACCTGCGTCACCTCATGCGTTAAATAACTTGCGAGACCAGGCTGGCAATCAAACTTAACAAAATTGTGGTGGTCAGCGGAAGGTAGCGCTCCTTGCCAAACAGCGTGAAGCGCAAGTCGCCAGGCAATTTACCAAAGCCGAGCTTGTTCAGCCATGGCGTGAGGGCGCTGATGAACACCAGCGCCAGGAAAATAACGATCATCCAGCGAATCATGGTGTTGAGCTTTGCGAATGATGTTTTCCCGCCGGGCCGCCCCAAGGGAAAAACGGCCCCCTCGGGGGGCAGAGAACGACACGAAGTGAGTGAACGCGCGGGTTCATAGCGTGTGCGTCCGGTCGCCTGCTGCAAAACCCATCGGCTGCCACGCCTTTGTGTTTTTAGCCCCAAACGCGATGACCTTGAACAGCTCACCCATCTCATGCTCATTGATGAGTTTTTGGACCATGACTCTATCGGTCAGCGGGGCATCTTCCATACCGCCAAGTGCGCCGCAGTTCAGTAAAAATCGCCCTTGCCCGGTGTAGCCCAACACCTGCAAACCGGCCTCCTGGCCCGCCAGCGCCATACCCGTGAAGTTGACATGTGCGGTAATGTCCTTGCTGCCCACATCTGCCAGCGCATCGGCATCGACCTGATGGGCGCGGTGGCACAGCACCGTGCCCATGCTGCGTTGCGGGTGGTAGTACTCGTGCTCGGGAAACCCGTAGTCGATCATGAAAATCGCGCCGGCTTGCAGCTTGTCGGCCAGCGTGCGAATGAAGCCCTCGGCCTGGGGGTGGATTTCAGTCAGGTAGTCGTGGGTGCCAAAAACTTCAAACGGTAGCGTCAGTTCAGTCGCCTGGTCTGCATAGGCCATCGCGCCTTGGTGCAACACAACACCTCTTTCATGCCACAAGCCGTTGATGCGCGCCAGCAACTTGACTGGCATCGCATCCAGCACTTCGTTGCCAATCACCACGCCGCGCATGGCGTCGGGTAAGGTGGTCGCCCAATGCACGCGGCCTTCGAATGCCTTCAGTCGCTGCTGCTGTCGCATGCGCAAGCTGCCAGACAAATCCACGATGGTGTAGCGGCTGATTTGGGGCAGCGCCTGCAAAATCTGCTCAGCCAGCGCACCCGAGCCCGCACCAAACTCCCAGACTTCTTTCGTATCCGTGGCGTCAAAAGCCTCAGCCAGCTGCCGCGCCAGCGCTTGGCCAAAGCGGGGTGACATTTCAGGTGCGGTCACAAAATCGCTGCCTGAATCGCTTGCGCCACCAGGCATCAAACCAAACTTGCGCAAGTCGTTGGCGTAGTAGCCCAGGCCGGGAGCGTACAGCGCCAGCTCCATGAAACGGTCAAAGCCCAGCCAGCCGCCCGCCTGCTCGATGGCCTCTTGGATTCGGGTTTGCAGGAGGGTCGTTAAAATATCAGTTGTCATGGCAATCGTTTCAACACGAATTGTCGACGATTACTTAGTCCCTCCACATGCCGCCAATTACACCCGCACCTGTCGTTTTGGTCACAGGCGCAGCCAAACGGCTGGGCCGCGAGATCGCCTTGGCGCTTGCAGCAGGCGGATGGCGCGTGGCAGTACACTACCGCAGCTCTGCGCAGGACGCTATTGAAACAGTAGCTGCTTGCGCACGTATTCAGGGCGATTCAGCCCTTTTTGAGGCTGATTTGGGCGATGAAACGGCTGTAAAGGGGCTTTTATCGCGCATTGTCGAACGGTTTGGCCAGGTTGACGCAGTCGTCAACAGCGCGTCAAACTTTGAACAAGACGACGCCGCCAGCTTCAGTTTTGCATCGCTTGAAAAGCATCTGCGCAGCAACACCGGTGCGCCGATTTTGCTGGCGCAGGCGCTTCACACGCACCTGGTCAGCCGTCAGGCGCATGGCGCGGTGGTCAATCTGCTGGACCAAAAACTCTGGAACCAGAACCCCGATTTTTTAAGCTACACCCTGTCCAAAGCGTCGCTTGAAGCCGCCAACACCATGCTGGCGATGGCGCTTGCCCCGTGGGTACGCGTGGTGGGTGTGGCCCCGGGTTTGACATTGACCAGCCACATGCTGAGCAACGAACAGTTTGAAGCGCTGCACAAGCTGTCGCCTCTGGGGCGTTCTTCGACGCCCGCTGATGTGGCAGCGACCGTCAAATTCGCCCTTGAAAACCAGTCCATCACTGGTACGACCCTGCTGGTCGATGGTGGCCAGCACCTGATGAAATTCGAGCGGGACTTCTCGCTCATGACACCCACCCTTTAAATGATGTTTAACACGCGCGGTACACAAATTTTGACGCTCACCGGTTTGCGCTTTGACGCGAATCTGGGCATTCTTGACAGCGAAAAAACCGCACCACAACCTATTCAGGTTGATGCAGAGCTGAACCTGGGCACGCAACCGCTGATGCCGAGCGATGACGACATCAACCACGTGCTCGACTACCGCAAGGTCAGGCAGATCATCATCACGGAATGCACTGCTGAACACGTGAACCTGCTGGAAACACTGATAGGCAAACTGGCGCACCGCTTGATGTTGCTGCCCGGCGTACTGGGCGTGCGCGTCAAAATAGCCAAGCTGGAGATATTTGACGACTGTGAAGTCGCCATTCGCGTCGAAACCGGACAGTGGTAAATTCCGCGCAAAGCTCAATGAGATATGAATTCAATGGCCCGACCGTTCGTCAGAACCATCAGGTTCAATTGTTTCCAGAGCGCATCATTGACCTGAGCTGATGTACTGTTAAAGCGCTTGAAAGTCGTCGCTGCAATCCTGAATTTCACCGGGATGTGCGATTCATCATCCATGTCACGCATGCCGCCCAGTGCTATCAGGCGGGCCAGCTTGTCGGCAAAATTGGGGCCGGCAGACACGCCCGGCATCAAAATAGCGAACACATTTTTGTCGATCCGAGCCACAGTGTCATCCGGCCGTGTCACCATTCTTAACATTCGGACGCAGCGCAAGACCATCTCATCGTCGGAAGGCTGATGCGCCGTTTGATAAGCCTCCAGTTCGACGGTTGCGCTGATGTAGGCAACCGCAAGATCTTTCCGGTGTGATCTGGCCTGGCTCCACATCGACGCCAAGGCGTCAGGAAATTGCAAAGCTGCGAGGAAACCGGTCAGCGGATCGAGCTCTTCAAGGGTTGTTGTACGCACCAGCCGCGTGTGCATGAACTTCACATGCAACTGCATGGCAAGCAGGAGCACGATCACTTCAAACGTTCTGGCATGCACAAGCGCTTCAAACGGCAAGGCAGCAACATGGACCAGACCCGTCACGTCAATCGCGGTCAGCAGCAACAACACCGTGACAGGCATACAACCCAGCAGCCATAGCCAGCCAATCGTGCTGCCCTTGTAAATCGCCAGAAAGATGATGGTCAGCAACAGCAGTGTGCAGATGCCAAACGCTACAAAAAACAGAAAGCGCTTGTTCAGGTCGCCATAGGGCAGTGCCAAAAGTCCCGCAATGCACAGCAAGGAAATGACCAGGCTGGCCGACACCCCATTTTTCAGCCACCGCGACGCCAGTTCGCGCGAAAATGTGGCGTCACAAAACTTCAGCTTGACCACCGCAAGAGCCGTGGCGCTCGCGATCACCGAACTGCTTGACCAGTTCAGGAAGTCCAGGCTTTCAATAGAGTTGGGCAAGCCCAGATAGTTGGCACCGGAAACATTGGCCAGTCCCGCGTACAGGCTGAACCACACGTAGATCGCCTGGCGGTAGGTCAACGCCAAAACCAGGCCAACAATGCTCATCAACGCCAAAATACCAACGCCCAGCCCATACGAGAAGACTTTCTGCTGCGTCTGGTGGTTGGAGTCGTTAAAACTTTTCACGGCGAGCTCCGCACGAATCGGAAAAAAATTCTGGACCTTGACGTAAAAATCCTGCACGTCAGCCCCCGCGGGTGGAAGCTCAAAGCGCGGAAACAAGCCGCGCAGGGGCCAATCGGCGCGTTGCGTCAGTTTGCCCGCAGCTTGCGCGATCCATTGCCCGTGTTTGTTTCGGCTGTAAAACTGCACATCATTGACGTAAGGCTTTTGATACTCCAACACCATCGATGCTGCAGACTCGGAGGCCTGCCCCGCCACCTGAAAATGCAGCCACATGGCCCGACCTGCTGAAAGCGGATAGATTTTTTCGGGGTCAAAAGGGGCGAAGCGGCTGCCCGGTTCGGCCAGAACCTGTGCAAGTGTCCATGTGGCGGGCACATCCAGCATGACTGAAAAATTTTGTGTTTTGCCAGCGGCTGCACGGGACAAGTCTATGGGGGCTGCCGCCTCGTTGGCGTTCGCCGTCAATGATCCCAATGCGATGGCCAGCAATGTGAAGCATTTCAATGCCATGCTAAAGAGACGTAGCAGATGCATGTGACGGGCTAAATTAGTACTAATACATATTAGCTTAAAGGCTGGCCGCCGACTACTTGTGGATTAACTGTAAAAAAAGTTTACATCGTGATCTTCCGCACAAATGTGTGCCGATAAGCAAATACAGCTTCAATGCGAAAATAGCAGACATGACTGAGACTATTGAATCCAAGCCAGAAGTTCGTGATGTTCTGAAGATCGAGCGTGAAGACCACAAGCTGGAAAAACGCCTGTGCCGCGAGGTGGGCCGTGCGATTGTGGACTTCAACATGATTGAAGAAGGCGACAAGGTGATGGTGTGCGTGTCTGGCGGCAAGGACAGCTATGCCATGCTGGACATTCTCTTGAAGCTGCAAAAGCGCGCGCCGATCAATTTCAGCCTGATTGCCGTTAACCTGGATCAGAAGCAACCCGGGTTTCCCGAACACATCCTGCCCGAGTACTTGAGCAAACTCGGCGTGCCCTTTCACATTGAAAACCAGGACACCTACAGCATCGTCAAGCGCGTGATACCCGAGGGCAAGACGCTGTGCTCGCTGTGCTCACGCTTGCGGCGCGGCATTTTGTACCGGGTGGCGGGCGAACTGGGCGCCACCAAAATTGCGCTCGGTCACCACCGGGACGACATGTTGCAAACATTTTTTCTCAACATGTTTTTTGCGGCCAAGCTCAAGGGCATGCCGCCCAAACTGGTCAGCGACGATGGCAAAAACATCGTGATTCGCCCGATGGCTTATGTGCCCGAAAAAGACCTGAGCCGCTGGGCGGCGGTGCAAAACTTCCCAATCATTCCTTGCACGCTGTGTGGCAGCCAGGAAAACCTGCAGCGCAAACAGGTCGGCAACATGCTGCGCGAATGGGATAAAAAATTCCCGGGCCGGGTCGAAAACATGTTCAGTGCCCTGCAAAACATCGTGCCGTCGCATTTGATGGACGGCAAGCAGCATGACTTCAAAGGCATCCAGACCACAGGCCTATCGACCATCGATGGGGACAAGGCGTTTGATGCGGATGAATTTCTGGAACCCCTGAAAAGTGCTGCGCCTGGCGTTTCAGTCATTCAGTTACAGTCTTTTTAGGGGGCAAATCGAATGCCAGCCCTTATTTTACGTGTGCAAGCAGCTACTTTATTAATAGCATTTTTGTTTTTAACCGGCTGCTCTGGCATGCGCGTGGTGGACAGCGATGTCACCGCTTTTTCAGCCTGGACAGCCGCACCACCGGTGCCGGGCACGCGCTACAAGTTTGAACGCTTGCCATCGCAGACTGCAGCCACGCAGCAAGACCGCATTGAGGCACTGGCCACGACCAGCCTGTCAAAAGTGGGCATGGCCCTCAGCCCGGTGGATGCGCGCTACAGCGTGCAGGTGCTGTTGGCGACAGAAATCGTTCAGCGTTACCCAGACCCTGGCTTTGGCTTTGGCGGAACTGGGGTGTTCGCCAGTGGGGGGAGTCGCGGGAGTTCGATTGGCCTGTCATTTCCGATCGGCCTGGGAGAGTCTTACTACAAGCGCTCGCTCACCATTCTGATGCGCGACCTGACAAACCAAAAAGTGGTGTTTGAATCCCGTGCGCTGCATGACGGTGTGTGGAATGATGGCTTTGCAGTGCTACCTGCGATGCTGGACTCTGCGCTGCTCGGCTTTCCGCAGCCACCTGCTGGAACCCGGCGCATCAATGTAGAGATTCCACGCTAAGCATGCAAGAGCCAACCCGCATCATCGCCATTCGCCACGGTGAAACCAGCTGGAACGTGGACACGCGCATTCAGGGACACCTCGATATTCCACTCAGTGCCAACGGCCGCTGGCAGGCTGAGCGACTGGCCGCGGCCTTGCGCGACGAACCCATCAAGGCCATTTACGCGAGCGACCTGACACGTGCCTGGGAAACAGCGCAATACCTGGGCCAGGCACATGGCCTGCAAGTCATCAAGGAAATCGGCCTGCGCGAACGGGGTTTTGGCGACTTTGAAGGCAAAACGTTTGCAGAGATTGAAGTGCTGCTGCCCGAGCAGTCGATGCGCTGGCGCAGGCGCGACCCCGAATTTTCACCCCCTGGCGGTGAATCACTGGTGGCTTTGAGCGCCCGCGTGGTTGAGGCTGCCGGGCGCCTGGCCGCACTGCACCCCGGCGAGCAGATTGCACTGGTGGGCCACGGCGGCGTGATGGATGTGCTGTACCGGACTGCTACCCGACTGGACATTCAGGCCCCGCGTACCTGGGCGCTGGGCAATGCGGCCATCAACCGACTGCTTTGGACGCCCGAGGGCTTCACGCTGGTCGGCTGGGCAGACACCCAGCATTTGAATGACGACGTGCTGGACGAGGCGGCGGGATAAATGATGAACCACCTGATTGGCAAAAGTGTTAACGCCATCGACACGCCTGCGCTGGTGGTTGATTTGGACAGGATGGAGCGAAATCTGCAAACCATGGCGGCCTTTGCAGCGCAACACAATGTCATGCTGCGCCCGCATGCCAAGATGCACAAAAGTGCCGAGTTGGCCAAGCTGCAAATGGCTTCTGGAGCCGTCGGTGTGTGCGTGCAAAAAACATCAGAGGCTGAAGCACTGGTCGCGGGCGGCGTGCACAACATCTTTATCAGCAATGAGGTCATCGCGCCCAGCAAGCTGGCGCGGGTTGCCGCCCTCACCCGCGCTTTGGCACCGCTGGGCGGCAAGCTCGCTATTTGCGTTGACAGCATGGAAGGCATCAAGCGCCTGGCTGCCTGCATGAACGAGGGCCGCCTGTCGTCAGGTGTAGCGTCCTCGATAGATGTGTTCATTGAAATCAATGTGGGGCAGAACCGCTGCGGTATTGAGCCAGGCACCCCAGCGGTAGCACTGGCTATCGAGATTCGCAAGCACCCGGCCTTGAACTTTGCGGGCCTGCAGGCTTACCATGGCAAGGCACAGCACTTGCGCGGCCCGGACGAAAGACGTGACGCCATACTGGGTGCCATCAAGGTTGTGCAACATACTGTGGATCTGATAGAAGCTGCGGGTATCAAAGTGGCGCTGGTGACGGGTGCGGGTACGGGCACGGCATCGCTTGAGGCGGCCAGCAAACTGTATGGCGAACTCCAGGCAGGCTCCTATCTGTTCATGGATGCCGACTACGCCGCCAACGTGCCTGCCATTGGCCAGCCACGCTTCAAGCACGCGCTGTTTGTCAAAACACAGGTCGTCAGCGTGCATGCTGGACATGTGGTGTGCGACGCGGGCCACAAAAGTCACGCCATTGATTCTGGCCTGCCCAAGGTGTATGCATTCAGCAGCCGCAGCGAGCTGGAATATTCAAACGGCGGCGACGAGCACGGCATTTTGAAGCCCGCAGCAGGCAGCACCCGCCTGCCCAGCCTGGGCAGCATGCTGTGGCTGATACCCGGTCACTGCGACCCGACAGTGAACCTGCACAACGTGATGATTGGCGTGCGGGGCGGGTTGCTCAAAGGTGTGGTGGAGCGCATCATCAATGTTGATGCTCGCGGCGCGCTGACTTAATCTAGGTAAACAGCTCATTCCCCGCCGCAGGCGGCGCAACCCCCAAGTGCCGATACGCCGCCAGCGTGGCAATACGCCCGCGTGGGGTGCGTTGCAGATAGCCTTGCTGAATCAAATACGGTTCAATCACGTCTTCAATCGTGTCGCGCTCTTCGCCAATACTGGCGGCTATGTTGTCCAGCCCCACCGGGCCGCCGTCGAAACGGTGAATCACGCATTCGAGCAGCTTGCGGTCCATCACATCGAAGCCTTGCGGGTCCACGTCGAGCATGGCGAGTGCTTTGTTCGCAATTTCCAACGTGATCTCGCCTTTACCTTTGACATCGGCAAAATCGCGCACGCGGCGCAGCAGCCGGTTGGCAATGCGCGGTGTGCCGCGTGAGCGGCGGGCAATCTCAAAACCGCCCTCTTCGTCAGTCGGCACATTTAGCAGCCCCGCGCTGCGCCGTACGATGCGGGCGAGCTCTTCAGCGGTATAAAACTCCAGCCGCGCCACGATGCCGAAGCGGTCGCGCAACGGGTTGGTCAACATGCCGGCCCGCGTGGTGGCGCCGACCAGCGTGAAGGGCTGCAAGTCCAGCTTGATGCTGCGTGCCGCCGGGCCTTCGCCAATCATGATGTCGATCTGGTAGTCTTCCAGCGCGGGGTACAAAATCTCTTCGACGACCGGGCTCAGACGGTGAATTTCGTCGATGAAGAGCACATCGTTTTTCTCTAAATTCGTCAGCAGCGCGGCCAGGTCCTTGGGCTTCTCTAACACCGGGCCGCTGGTCTGCCGCATGTTCACGCCCAGCTCATGCGCAATGATGTGGCTGAGTGTGGTTTTGCCCAAACCCGGCGGGCCAAACAGCAGCACGTGGTCAAGCGCCTCACTGCGCTTTTTGGCGGCGCCAATGAAAATCTCCAGTTGCTCCCGCACCTTGGTCTGGCCCACATATTCGTCAAACAGCTTGGGACGAAGCGCACGTTCAATCGCTTCTTCTTTGGGGGAATCAGGCGCGGCAGACATGACTCGCCGAGAGGGCGGCAGGTCTGCCAGGTTGAAGTCGTCGGTTTGGATCGTCATGAACTTTGCGCCCCCACGCTTGTCACTGCGTGTACTACGCTGCCCCCCAAGGGGGAGCGAGCTTGCTTGGGGCGGCCCTTCGCGGGGCTCATTTAGCCAAAGCCTTCAATGCCAACTTGATGCCATCACTTACCCCGATATCCTTTGGCAACGCTTTCAGTGCCAGCGCAGCATCACGGTCGCTATAGCCCAGTGCCACCAGTGCCTGCAAGATATCTGACTGGCTGTCGTTGCTGATCGACACGTTCACGCCGATGTCTGCACCGAGCTTGCCTTTAAGCTCCAGCAGCAAACGCTCGGCAGTTTTTTTGCCGATGCCGGGTACCTTGATGATGCGGCCGGGCTCTTGCAGGGTGACGGCCTGGGCGAGTTCTTCAACGCTCATACCGCTGAGCACGCTGAGGGCGGTGCGGGGGCCGACGCCAGATATTTTGACCAGTTGCCTGAAAGCTGCGCGTTCGGTAGACGTTGCAAAACCGTACAAAATCTGCGCGTCTTCACGCACCACAAAATGGGTCAGCAGGCTGACTTTTTCACCCAGAACGGGCAGGTTGTAAAAGGTGCTCATGGGCACCAGCAGCTCGTAGCCCACGCCGTTGCAGTCCACCAGAATTTCCGGGGGGTTCTTTTCAGCCAGTTGGCCAGATATTCGTCCAATCATGGCTTGATGTTATCAGTCGCCCCAAAACCAAATATCAGCGGACAATCGCAGTTCCACCTTTTTCAGGACAACCCCAACCTTGATCCTCCGCCACACCTTCACGCCGCCGAACAACACCCGCATGGGCCACCTGTGTGGGCCGATGGATGCCCACATCCGAACGATCGAAGTGGGCCTGGATGTGAAGATTGCACACCGCTTTGAGCAGTTCAAGATTGACGGTACCAAGGCGCGGGCTACCCAAGCACTGGAAGTGCTTCAGGCGCTGTATGAAATGGCGCAGCGACCCATTGCCGAGGAGACTGTGCAGCTGATGATGGCAGGCGACACGGCTTTGAAGGTTGCGCCCGACGGAAGCACCACACTGACCACCCGCCGCGCTGACCTGCGTGCCCGCACCGTGAACCAGGGCACTTATCTGGAGAACATTGCCACGCACGACATCACCTTTGGCATTGGCCCGGCCGGCACCGGAAAAACCTATTTGGCCGTCGCTTGCGCGGTGGATGCGCTGGAGCGCAGCGCGGTGCAGCGCATTGTGCTGACGCGGCCGGCTGTGGAAGCGGGTGAGCGGCTAGGCTTTTTGCCGGGTGACTTGAGCCAGAAGGTGGACCCGTACCTGCGCCCATTGTGGGACGCGCTGCATGAGCTGATGGGTTTTGAGCGGGTGCAAAAAGCCTTTGAACGCCAGCAAATTGAAATTGCGCCGCTGGCCTTCATGCGGGGCCGCACGCTGAACCACGCTTTTGTAATTTTGGACGAAGCGCAAAACACCACGCCCGAACAGATGAAGATGTTTTTGACCCGCATCGGCTTTGGCAGCAAGGCGGTGGTGACAGGTGACGTGAGCCAGGTCGATTTGCCCCGCACGCAGCTCAGTGGGCTGGTCGATGCCGAGCAGGTTTTAAAGCGCGTCAACGGCATTGCGATTACCCGGCTGACCAGCGCGGACGTGGTGCGGCACCCGCTGGTGGCGCGGATTGTGGATGCGTACGATAGGGCGCCTAGCGGCGCGGACAAAACGCCTGTTGATATTGACGAAGTGACAAATGCTACAAATACCGTAGCTGCTTGCGCACGTAAAACAAGGCCTACAGGCAAAAATGGCACTTAAAAACCTGTCTTTGTCACTGCAATTTGGCGATATCAAAGACGCCGCCCGCCACCGCGCTGCCCTGCCGCGCCACAGCGTCTCCCGCTGGATTCGCCATGCGCTTGAAAGCGATGCGGAGATCACGGTGCGGATTGTGGGCAGCGAAGAAGGCCAGGCACTGAACCGTGACTACCGCCAAAAAGACTACGCCACCAATGTGCTGACGTTTGACTACAC
>JANNYZ010000073.1:0-1938 GCA_031410335.1 Polaromonas sp.
CCACATACCGCCCAGCAGCCGAAGGTTCTGGACATTCCAGGCATCTCCATCAATGCTCAGAAAGAGGCCGCCAAATGATCGGTGAATGGAACAATGGCACCGGCCGTCGCAAATCCAGCGTCGCCCGCGTGTTTCTGAAAAAAGGCACCGGCAAGATCACTGTCAACGACAAAGACATCCAGGTGTTCTTTGGCCGTGAGACCTCCATCATGATCTGCCGCCAACCGCTGTTTTTGACCAACCACGTCGAAACGTTTGACATCATGGTCAACGTGCACGGCGGTGGTGAGTCAGGCCAGGCAGGCGCTGTTCGCCACGGCATCACCCGTGCCCTGATTGACTACGACGCAGCCTTGAAGCCAGCGTTGAGCCAGGCCGGCTTTGTGACCCGTGATGCACGTGAAGTCGAACGTAAAAAGGTCGGTTTCCGTTCAGCTCGCCGTCGCAAGCAGTTCAGCAAGCGCTAATCAGGCAAGCGATCGCTTCATCGCTTCCCCAAAAAGCCGCCCGGTTTACGCCTGGCGGCTTTTTCATTTTGTTGCACGCAGACGGTGCACAATGCCTATCCCACCACAGCAACGCAATTCGTTTTGAAATTTCGCCTGTTTCGTCGTCGCTTGACTATCAGTTCCCCCCGTATGTCGGTGCGCAGCGCGCTGCCTTGGCCCGTGCGCTGGATGGTCGGCGCCGTCATGCTGGGTTTTTCAGCAGCCATTGGATTGTGGGCGTTTGAATTCGGTAAAGGCATCGCTGGCCTGGACACCAACGCCAAAGACGAGTTGAAGCTGCTGCGCCAGGAAGTGGTGCAGCTACGACAAGACCGTGACAAAGCGCAAACCATTGCCAATACCTCGGGCAGCCTGCTGACGGCCGAAAAAGCGGCTCAGGAAAAAATGGCCGCGCAGCTCAAGCAGCTGGAGTCTGACAACCGCCTCCTGCGCGACGACCTTGGATTTTTTGAAAAACTGTTGCCCGCTGGGGGCGCAGACGGCGTCACCATTCGCGGCCTGCAGGCCGAGCTGTTGTCTGCCTCCCAGCTGAAATGGCAGGTACTGGTGATTCAACCGGTTAAAAACGCGCCGGACTTCAATGGCAAGATGGAAATCACCGTCAACGGCATGCTGGCTGGCAAGCCGTGGACCGCCACCCTGCCTGGCGGGGCACAGGACTTGCGCTTCAAGCAATACCGGCGGATCGAAGGGGTACTGGATTTACCACCCCAAGCCGTGGTAAAAACAGTGACGGCTAAAGTTGTCGAGGGCGTTGCTACCCGCTCTGTTCAGACCTTCAAGCTATAAAACCTGTCGTTAGGATTCCCATGTTTGGTAAAAAAAAGCAGCCTCCCATCAAAAGCCTGATTGCACAGGGCAGCTGCATTGAAGGCAATCTCAAGTTTACGGATGGCTTGCGCATCGACGGTGAGGTCATTGGTGACATTCGGGCTGCTGATGGTGGCGCCAGTATTCTGGTCATCAGTGAGTCAGCGACGGTGACGGGGCATATTTATGCAGACCACGTCATCATCAATGGCCGTGTCATGGGGCCGGTGCACGCGTCCGAGCTGCTTGAACTGCAGCCAAAAGCCAAAATTGCGGGCGATGTGTCTTACAAGGCGCTTGAAATGCACCAGGGAGCCGTCATCTTTGGACAGTTACGGCCGACCAGCCAGGAACCTGAGGAAAAGCCGGTCCTCAAGCTGGCGGCCAACAACAGCTAGCCGCTTTGGTCATCACAGAGCACACATCGGCATTGTGGTCAGGCCTGTTGCGTTACCATGATGTATGTTTTTTGAAGTCAGGAGTCCCTTATGAGCGCCGTTGCTGAAATTATTCCTACCCAAATGCCTGACCCGTTTGTCTTTACCGACAGCGCGGCCAGCAAGGTCGCCGAGTTGATTGCCGAAGAAGGCAACCCTGACTTGAAGCTGCGCGTCTTTGT
>JANNYZ010000074.1:0-17727 GCA_031410335.1 Polaromonas sp.
CAAAGCCTTCGCCGCGTTTGGGCACATGGCCCATGCGGTGGGCCACCAGGCCGCCTATGGTGTCAAAGTCAGCATCGCTCAGGGCCACGCCGAAGGCTTCGCTGACACGTTCAATGGACGTGTCGCCTTTGATGCGAAAACTGCGGTCGGGCAGGCCAAAAATGTCGCCGTCGTCTTCAGCAATGTCAAACTCGTCTTCAATCTCGCCAACAATTTGCTCAAGCACGTCTTCAATCGTGATGAGGCCAGCGGTACGGCCAAACTCGTCGATCACGATGGCCAGATGGTTGCGGTTGCCACGGAACTCGCGCAGCAAATCGTTCAGGCCTTTGCTCTCGGGCACAAACACCGCCGGGCGCAACAGGGCCTTGATGTTCAGCTCGGGCGCACGCTGCAATTTGAGCAAGTCCTTGGCCATCAGGATGCCGATGATGTTTTCTTTTTCGCCCTCGTACACCGGAAAGCGCGAGTGTGCGGTGTCGATGATTAGATGCAGCAGTTCGTCAAACGGGGCATCGATGTTGACCAGGTCCATGCGGGGTGCGGCCACCATCACGTCGCCTGCCGTCATGTCGGCCATGCGGATCACGCCTTCGAGCATTTCGCGGCTTTGCGCCCCAATGACGTCGTTGTCTTGCGCTTCGACCAGGGTTTCAATCAGCTCGTCTTTGGAGTCTGGCCCGGGGTGAAGCATTTCAGCCAGCTTTTGCAGAAAGCCGCGTTTGTCTTCATGTCTGGATTCGATTTTGCCTTCAAATTTTGAAGACCTACTGGGAGGGTTGTCGGACACAGCGTGTTCGGTAGTTGCTAAGCACGTAAGGATAGCCGATGTAAGTCAACAAGCGTGCGGCAATTTTTCGACGGGCCGCCCCTAGAAAAATTGGCCCCCTCGGGGGGCAGAGAGTTACGCAAAGCGAACGAGCGTGGGGGCAAGTTCACATTGCGGACTGATCGCGCGCATCCCGCACACCGCGCCGTACATCCTGAACAGCTGCCAAAAAACTCCAGAACTGCTTGGCCTGCACTTTCAGGCGGTAGTCGGTCTGGGCGATTTGTTCTTCAAACATTTCAGTCATACGCGAGTCAAGGTCGGCGGGCGGCAGCTTCAGGTAGGCCTCGCTCTCGCTGCCGTCGCGCTCTATCGTGGCACCGGCCTTGCGGGCGATGTTCAACATGGCGGTGTTCTCGCTCAGGGCGTGGATAAACATCATGTCTACCCCGTCGTTGCGGGCATGCATCACGGCGCGGTCAAACAGGCGCGAGCCATAGCCACGGCCTCGAGCGGTGGCCAGCACCGACACGCCAAACTCGGCACAGCTTTTGAGCTGCGGATCGGTGGAATAGGCCAGGTGCGCCATCGCAATCAATTCGAGCTTGCGGTTATAAATGCCAAAAATCTCGTCGCGCTCAAAGTTCAGGCCCGCGACGTAGCGGCCAATCTGCTCGTCATTGGCGGCGTAGCCAAAGCGCAGGTAGCGGTCATGCGGGCTCAGGCTCAGCAGATGCGCAGTGATGCGCTCGCCATGGCTGGGGCCGATGGAACGGATGGGGATCATGATGGGCTGAGCATACGGCAGGACCGTCGGCTCTACACGCACCTGTCCGGGCGCGCGAAAGAATTCTTTGCTCGCGTCGATAGAGGCTTTCAACAGGGTGCTTGGGTTGACCATGCCTGAAATATAAGGGTTTTCCCTAGAATTACAAACCCAAAGGCCTTTGAAACAGCTGGTTTAGGCGGCAGAGCCAAAAACGGCGTGCAAAAAGTCCGTTTTTGCCTCAAAAGTGTCATTTTCAGGTGCCTTTTAGGCCTCCAAGCCAATAGATAAATGCGCTTGCAGCTCCTGAAACCATAGCAAATCAACTTAAAGCGGCAGTGCCGTCGTCGCCTTCACCCTGTCGAGCACGAAGCTGGTTTTACAGTCTTGCACGCTGGGGTGCTTGAGCAGCGTGTCCATCACAAAGCGGCTGTAGTGGGCCATGTCCTGCACCACCACGCGCAAAAAGTAGTCCATCTCGCCGGTCAGCGCCACGCATTCCACCACCTCGGGCCAAGCCTGCACGCTGGCGCGAAACAGGTCCATCGGGTTGCGTTTGTGGCTCTCGGTATGCTTTTCCAGCCGCACATTGAGGTGCGCCGTCAGGCTCAGCCCGACGCTTTCAGGCTTGACGAGGGCCACGTAGCGGTCAATGACGCCGGACTCTTCGAGCCGCTTGACGCGCCGCAGCACCGCGCTGGGCGACAGGCTGACCTGCTCGGCCAGCTGATCGTAGGTGGCGCGGCCGTCGGCCTGCAAACTGCGCAGAATGTGTTTATCGAGCTTGTCTAGTGTTTCCATCGAACTTATTTTGCAGGAATATTGCGTTTTAAACAAATTCAAGCTTTAACTCGCATGGAAACTGATCTGCTTCACCATTAAAGTCAATCCATACTTTTGAAAGACTTGCATGAACGCACCCCTGTCATTTGAATCTGGCGCCGCGTGGCCCAACCCCATGGGCACCGACGGCTTTGAGTTCATTGAATACGCCGCACCCGACCCCGAGGCTATGGGCAAAGTGTTCGAGCGCATGGGCTTCACCCCGATTGCCAAGCACCGCCACAAAAACGTGCTGCTTTACCGCCAGGGCGGCATCAACTTCATCATCAACGCCGAGCCGGACTCGTTTGCCCAGCGCTTTGCGCGCCAGCATGGCCCCAGCGTGTGCGCCATTGCCTTCAGGGTGCAGGATGCCAAAGCGGCCTACGAACGCGCCATTTCGCTGGGTGCCTGGGGCTATGCGGGGGCGGCCGGGCCGGGTGAGCTGAACATTCCGGCCATCAAGGGGATTGGTGATTCGATCATTTACTTCATTGACAAGTGGCGCGGTAAACCACGAAATGGGGTGGTGCCACAGCCGGGTGCGATTGGCAACATTGGGTTTTACGACGTCGACTTTGAACCGCTTGCAGGCATTCATGCAGATGCACTGAACCCCAACGGCCACGGCCTGACCTACATCGACCACCTGACCCACAACGTGCACCGGGGCCGCATGGACGAGTGGGCTGGTTTTTACGAGCGGCTGTTCAACTTTCGCGAGATTCGCTACTTTGACATTGAAGGCCAGGTGACCGGCGTGAAAAGCAAAGCCATGACCAGCCCGTGCGGCAAAATTCGCATCCCCATCAATGAAGAAGGCAATGAGAAAGCGGGGCAAATTCAGGAATATCTGGACAAATACCAGGGCGAAGGCATTCAGCACATCGCCATGGGCAGCAACGACCTGAAGGCCACGGTAGACATGATGCGCGCCAAGGACGTGAAGCTTTTGAGCACCATGGACACCTACTACGAACTGATTGACAAGCGCATCCCCGGCCATGGCGAAAACGTGGCCGAGCTGCGCAAGCGCGGCGTGCTGGTCGACGGCAAAAAAGGCGCGCTGCTGCTGCAAATCTTCAGTGAAAACCAGCTCGGACCGATCTTTTTTGAGTTTATCCAGAGGAAAGGCGATGATGGCTTTGGTGAGGGAAATTTCAAGGCGCTGTTTGAGTCAATCGAGCTGGACCAGATGCGACGCGGCGCTTTAAAGGCATGATGACGCATGGCCATTGATTCTGTTGTGTTACCCACCAGCTACGGCAGTAGCCTGCGACCACCGCGCGGCGATTATTCACGTGGCGGCCAAGTCGCCGCCGACTACACCTGCCCACAAAACCATGCGGCCTACACCCCTGCAGACCACGACACTTATCGCCGTTTGTATGAACGTCAAACCGCATTGCTGCCAGGCCTGGCGTGCGACGAGTTCATTGCCGCCCTGCCCTCGCTGGGCGCGTACAGCCACATCCCGCGCTTTGACGACATCAACGAACGCCTGGTCAAAGCCACCGGCTGGCGCCTGGTGGCGGTGCCGGGGCTGATCCCTGAAGTGCCGTTTTTTACGCTGCTGGCCAACCGCCAGTTCCCGGTGACCGACTGGATTCGCAAGCCCGAGGAGTTTGACTACATCGTCGAGCCCGATATTTTTCATGACCTGTTTGGCCACGTGCCGCTGCTGTTTGACCCGGTGTTTGCCGACCACATGCAGGCCTACGGCGCGGGCGGGTTGAAGGCGCACGGCCTGGGGGCGTGCGAGCAGCTTGCCCGACTGTACTGGTACACGATTGAGTTTGGTTTGATGCGGCAAGCCGAAGGGCTGAGAGCCTACGGCGCCGGCATTTTGAGCTCGTCAGGCGAACTGGTGCACGCCGTCAAAAGCAATAAGCCACAGCGCATTGCGCTCGATGTGCTGCGCTGCATGCGCACCCGCTACAACATCGACAGTTACCAGCAAACCTATTTTGTAATCGACAGCTTTCAGCAGCTGTTTGACATGACCGCGCCGGACTTTACGCCGCTGTATGCGCAGTTGAAAGTGCTGGCTGAGCTACAGGCGGGCGCGGTGCAAAGCACAGATACCCTTGTTCGTTGACGCTATCGCGCTTTGAAAAAACTCCCTCCCTCCTCTGAGTAGAGGAGATCGAAATTTGTTACTTCGCGTAACATTCAAGGCCTGCATTCGGGCTTGTTGACATCACGAAGGAGAACATCTATGGGCTGGTTCATGAAAGAACACGACATTTACATCGGCAGCATGCTCGATGAATTGAATCTGCGTTTTGCGCCATCACAGGGGCTCGCATCACAGCACGGCGGCATTGAAGAAATGGTGGCACTTCAAAAGGAATTCAAAATCCTGAAAAAAGGACGCTCCTTCAGAACCAGCGTAGCAGCACTGAATTTGGGCGCACGTAACAACGAAGTCAAAAACCGCTGGCTCGATCTGGTGGGTGCGTTAAGCAAGCACGCGTCCAACGTCCCCAAACTGGACGGTGATGCAGCCATCGTCAATGCGCTGGTCAAAAACCTCGCCGCCAAAACACCCTTGCCCGTGTACTTCACATCGCACCCGATGCAGGAAAACGCACAGGTGATCATCACGGACAAAAGCCGCCCTGTGCATTACCTCGAGCAGGACTACCTGACGGTTTCGCTGCCGATGCAGTCCGTGCAGGCTGCCAACGCGGCGCGCAAGGCCAAAGCAGCAGCCAAACCAGGCAGAAAAAAGTAAAGTTGTCATGAGTACCGCGGCCATCACACCCGCTGATGTGCCGCGCCTGACATCTGGCCTGGATGAATTGCTTGAACAGGTTGAGCAGTACTATTCAAAAAAAATCCTGGCCTATGGGCCAACGCCGCTTGGGGTGGACTGGTCGTGCGTACCCACGCAGGAGATGCGTTTTGTACAGCTGCTGAAAATATGCGTGGCCAACGACACCCCGAATAACGCAATAAGGCTCAACGACATCGGCTGTGGTTACGGGGCACTGCTCGCGTTTTTGGGCAGGAGGCATCGCAAGAAAACGATTGACTACGCGGGTTTTGACATTTCACCGCACATGATCGCCGAGGCGAACAAGCGCTGGAAGACCCGCTCGCTCACCTCATTTCAGGTCGCGAGCAGCGGCTTTCGGATGGCCGATTACGCTGTTGCAAGCGGCATCTTCAATGTCAAACTCAGTCAGCCCGTTGCGCTGTGGGAGCAGATGATTGCGCAAACACTGGGTGACATGCACGCCACCAGCCTGCGGGGGTTTGCGGTCAATTTTTTAGCGCCCATGCCAGAGGGCATGCCTCACGTTAGCGAGCTTTATAGCGCCCCACCTGACGTTTGGCGCGGCTATTGCCAGCAAGCCTTGGGCGCGCAGGTTGAGTTGATTGCGGCATATGGTTTGCGCGAATACACGCTGCTGGTGCGAAAAGGGTCAGGCAGTGCGAGCTAGCTGAAGTTCACCCTCGAATATTGCCGCCCCCGTTTGGGCGATCAGTTGATGGGCTTGCCCAAAATAATCGTCTGCGCGGCCCGAACTGGCGGCATCGCCATAGCGCTTCAAGGCCTCGCCAGACACCATCAGCGCCTTGCACTCGGTTAGGCGATTGTTGCGCTGCCTTGACAGGGCCAGTGCCTGCTCTGCCGCCAGCACGGCGCTTTCCAAATCACCCAGCCTGAGGCGGCTTTCTGCCAGACCCACCCGTATTTCAGTTTCAAACTCAACGGCCACATGGGTCTGCGCTATGACTTGCAAGGCAAGTGCGTAGCTTTGGAGGGCGGCATTGAAGTCCTGCCCCGCAATTTGTGCCTTGCCAGCGCACCAAAGGGCAAACACCCTTGAATAAGGGCTTGCGTATTGCGCCGCTATTTGGGCCACCCTTTCGGCATGGCTCCAGGCCCTGTCAGCGTGTCCAGAACAGGACGCGAGTTCGACCTGCAGGTGGTGCGCAATCTGGCCGATGACGGGGTCAGCCAGTCCCCGGTCCAACACCAGCATTTGTTCGAGCGCTGTTTGCGCTTCCTCAAAGCGTGCCATGCGAATCAGCAGACGCGCACGAATCCCCAGTGCCCAATGTTCAATGCTGAAGTCGATAAATTCGCGGTCAAAACTGTCAATGTGCTCAAGCCCCGACATGGCCACGTCGCTGGCGGCCAGGCCTTCGCGCAGCAGACCAGCCCAGGCGTAGGCCTGACTGAGCGCCACGTGAAGCATGGCAATGCGTCCGACGTCTTTGCCAGGCTGGCTCAAAGCGAGTGCTTTGTGGATACACGCCACATAGTCGTCGGCAGGGCCGCCGCCCGACTGCAAAATACGGCCTTGTGCAAACAGCAGCAACTGCACGAGCCGTGTGTCTACCTCGTGCGCCAGGTTGATGGCCTCGTGGATGATTTGCTGCACCTCATCAAGGCGCACGCCTTCGCGCCAGCCCAGGTAAACGATACGTCCACCGGCCAGTGCGCGCAGGCTGTTGACCTGAAGTGATCGCTCTTGCCCATCCAGAAGTGTCCAGACCTTGCGCCAATGCCTGATGGCTTGCGCTGAGTTGGTAGAACCCAGCCATTTGGCGGCTGTTGCCTCATGCACAGCGGCTTGCACAAACTGCCCCGCAGCCTCAAAGTGGTATGCCACCAGCGCCGCAAACTCGCCCGGCTGGGCGCTGTAATGTGCCTCCATCGCCACCGCTACTGCCGCATGCAGGTTGGCGCGTCTGGCCTTGAGCTGAGTCGCATAGGCCACCTCCTGAATCAGGGGGTGGCGAAATGCAAAGTGCCTGCCGCCTAATATTTCTCGCAGCAGTTTGAGCATGTCTGCCTCGCACAGCGCGTCCAGCCCGCTTTCCATCTGGCTGACCAGATACACCGCGACCTGCTGCAGTACCGACAGCGGAATTTCCTTGCCAATCACAGCGCATACATGCAGCAGGGTTTTTTGTGTACCCACCAAACGGTCAATTCGCTCGCCAATCACGGCCTGCACTGTAGCGGGCAGCGCCTGGGATAGAGCGGCCATGTCTGGTGGATTCTGGGCAGACACGTTCAGCGCCGCATTTTTTTCAATCAGCGCGCTGATCAGCTCTTCTGCAAAAAACGGGTTGCCCGCCGAACGCTGAACAATCAGCGGCAAAAGGGGCAACAAAGCGGGGTGATCCGCCAACCGGGTGCGCACCAGGTGATCGGTATCGCTGGCACTTAAATCGCCTAGCGTGACGGCCTGAAAATGAGGCCATGCGGGCCAGGGTGTCTGGTAGTCGGTACGGTAGTTCAGCACCAGCAGCAGATGTGTACCGGCTACGGCGTCGCCCAGCGCCAGTAAAAACTCAACGCTGGCATCGTCCAGCCAGTGCAGGTCTTCAAAAATGATCACATTCGGGCGGCTACCCTGGTGTTTGACCAGCTCACGCAGCAGGCCCAGCAAGCGGGCACGACGGGCTTTGGGGCTGAGCGGACTGGTCGGGCTACTCTCCTGGAGAACGCCCAAGAACTCGTACAACAGCACCGCATCACCCGGTGCAGCACTGTCCAGCAACGCCAGACGTTGATCGATGCACAGTCGGGCCTGGGCAGCGTCATGCACCGGGCTGATGCTGAAAAAACAGGTGCGCAGCAAGCTCAAGACGGGCTGCAAAGGCGTTGCGTGGCCGTAGAGTTGAGTGCGCACCTCCAGCACGGGTATTTGTTTGTCACTGCACCACTGCGCAAACTCAAGGCACAGCCGACTTTTTCCAGCGCCTGGCGCGCCAGACAAACCGACCACCAGGCCTTGTCCGGTTTCGGCGCTTGTCATGGCCTCCTTCAGTGCCATCAGCTCGGCCGCACGGCCCCGAAAAGGCGACAACGCCGCTTCCCGAAAGGGTGCGCTATGGGCAGCGCTTTTCATGCTTTGCAACTGGTAAATTTCTATCGGCTCAGTCATGCTTTTTAGCAACTGGCTGCCCATGGCTTGCACGTTACAACTTGCTTTGACGAGCGCATGACAGGCCTGCGTCAGGCAAATGCCGCCCGCTTCAGCCAGCGCCACCACACGGCTGGCCAAATGAATGGCGTGGCCGTGCACACCGCCGCCCTTGCTGGCATCAGCGGCATCTGCGTCGAGCGCCACCTGACCGGTATGCAGGCCAATGCGGATACGCAGGCCCTGCGGGTGGTTTTGAAACGTTTGCTGCATGGCCAGCGCAGCTTCACAGGCCAGAACGGCGTGGCCTTCAAGGGCATGGGGTGCGCCAAACAAAGCCATGATGCCGTCGCCCAGCGTACGAACCACGGTGCCGCCAAAGCGTTCAATCGCATGACACATAGCCTGCACTGCAGGCCGGAGCTGGTCCATGGCTTGTTCGGCGTCCAGCGCAGCCACGTATTCGGTCGAACTGACGATGTCTGCGAACACAATCGTGGCGTGCTTTAAGCCTCCCCAGCGGATGTCTGGCGGGACGCTGGCCACGTTGCTGGTGGCCACTCCTGCACCCGCAGCCAAAGGCGTACCGCAGTTGCCGCAAAACCGGTAAATGTCAGGGCAAAGTGTGAAACAGGACTGACAGCGCAAAGGCATGATGGACAGCTTCTAAAACCTTGAAAATCCCGGAAAATGCCGATTTTTAGCCACTAAAAGTATCGCCAAGTCAATGAATACGTGCGCTAGCAGCTATTAAATAAGTAGCACTTGTTTGTCAACATTAAAGATGGGCGGGCAGCTTTTTGAGCAGCGTGATGCGCTTGGAGCTCAAAATCAGGTAGCCGGCGCGCTCCAGGTCCTTGAGGATACGGCTGATGGCTTCGCGCGACGCGCCGATGCGGCCTGCGATGTCCTGGTGGGTGCAGGCCAGAATGAACGGCTCGAGCAGCGCTGGCTGGCCACGACCTGTTTTGGCCTGGTAGTGGGAGTCGTCCAGGTCTTCCTGCAAGACCCCCACCATTCGGCTGTACACGTCCAACAGGGCCATGTTGCGCGCCACCGCGGTGGCGGCTCTGGCGCGGTGAATGACCTGCACTACGAGATCGAGTGCAAATTCAGGTTCTGCAGCCAAGTGCTCGCTGACATTGCGGCGGGTCAGGATCGCACAGGTGCAGGACTCCAGCGTCATGACCGACGCAGAGCGGGGCCCACCGTCGAGGGACATTTCACCAAAATAATCGCCAGCACGGATCTTTCCGTAGGTGATTTCGCGGCCGCTGGTGTCCATCGAAAACACCTTGACCGAACCCTTGAGCAACACAAAAAGGCTGTCGCCGTCATCGCCCTCGTTGATCAGAATACTTTTGGCGGGGTAAGTGCGAACCAGACCGCGCATGGCCAGCGCGCGCAATGCAGGGCTTAAGTGGGAATACAGGTCGCCTGCTGGCTCGGGTGCGTTGACTGGGGTGTTTTTTTTTGGCGTTTGTTTGCTGGGCATCGTGAGCCGTAATCTAGCACGTCCCCGCACGCATTGCGCGGTCATCACCGCCCCCGCACTTGCGCAGGGCGGTACGGTGTCAGTGCAGCGATAGCTTGGGGCTGACCCCTACCGGCGGCAGGGTGGCGATGCGGTTGATCAGCTCGCGGCAACCCTTGGAGCCGGTTTTGGAGCACAGGGCCCGCGCGTGACTGCGCACAGTAGAGACCGCCACATTCAGCACTGCAGCGATGTCAGGCGTGCTCAGGCCCCGGCACAGCAAGGTGAGCACTTGCTCTTCAGTACGCGTCAGCCCGTGGCTGCGGGCGAAAAAAACAAACATGCCCGAATCACAAATGGCGGCGCGTTCAAAAAACAGCGCAATATGCTGGCAAATGTGACCCTCGCGGGCCTGCAGCGGAACCGCCGACAGCATCAGCGTGATGCCACTGCCTGAGAGTTTGACCAGGCTGCGAATACCCATGCTGGCCTTTTCAATTGCCGTGTCCAGCAACTTGCCGTCTATCGGCGACAGGGCCATCAACTCCCCCTGGCGCGTGTACAGCACGCTGCTGCTGGCCATGTGGTTACGGGCGGCACGGTTGCAGTGAACCACTCGCCCCTTGGGGCTAACCACCAGCACGCCGTGTGAGACTTCATCAAACAGCAAAGCCAGAACCGATGAATCATGGTCCTGATCTGCGCTCGGATCGATCTGTGGTGCGGGGTCCAGCTCGGGGCTTTTCACCGGGGACAGCTCTAAAAAATACACATCCAGCATGTTGCTCATGGCATCACCCTTTCGCTAATAACAATGTATTAGTTTAGGGAATTGATACGTTGCAAGCCAGTAAGGATGACTACGCGTTTTTGTGATGAATTTACATTTTGGGGATGCTGACCCGTACATTGCTTGCTGGCGTCAAAGCAGAGCCAAGGTGGCGTCCATCAAATGCGGCGAGAAGGCCATCTGAACGTGTGCTTTTCCACGTACCAGCCGGTTGTCAGCACCCGGCAGCGTGGCACTGGTTGTGGGAAAAACAATGTTGTCGCTGCTGGAGTACCAGCAGGTAAAAAGCGCGCGGCGCCCTGCCGGCATGCCAATGTCAAGTTGGGCTTGCCAGCTTGACGCCAGCCGCATTTGCTGGCCGTTCAGGCTGCGGCTGAAGCGGGCCAGCCACGTGCCCTGGTGGGGCGAGCCTATCGTGACGATGTGGTGCACTTTGGCATCAGCCTTCATGGTTTGCAGCCAGGCGCGTGCCGCCAGCCCGCCCATCGAGTGGCAGACCAGCAGTGGCGGCATGCCGGTGGCGGCAGTGACTTGCCGCACAGCAGCGTCAATTTGCGGGGTGTAGTCATCGATGGAGCCAAACACGGGCTCCAGGCTCAGAGCGACATACGCGTGACCGCTGCCCTGCAAGCGCTTAAGCCACGGGTTCCAGAAACCCCGGTTGCAAAAGAACCCATGGATAAAGACCACACCGCGCTGACCTTTGACCACACCGTCCGGCGAGATGTTGTCGGGGATAGCCTGGGCACGAAAGGGCTGGCGCCAGCAAAAAATGCGCGGCGCCACCCCTGTCTCGCCCACCCATGCCCGCAGCAGCTCGGCAGGCGTTGCCAGCGGCGCCGGGTCGGTCTTGTTGATGTGCCGCAGCAGTAAAAACTCTAGCCCTAAAAAAGCGATATAGCCCAGCAGAATCAGCCAAAAACCAGAAACCGCGAGACCGGGAGCGCTGCTGTAAAACCAGGCCAACCAGGAAAAACTGGCGGTGAGCAGACTAAAGGTGATGAGTTGTTGCAGTCGTGCCAGCATGGCTAAAACCTGAAAAGGATCATCAGGCTAATTTAACCTCTGTGCGCGTCAGTCTTTTCACCAGCCCCTGCGCCAGGCGATTGACGACACCATAAATCGACAGCTGCGGGTTGGCTCCTATGCTGGTTGGAAACACTGAGCCGTCGTGAATCGATAAATTTTCAATCTGCCAGTGCACGCCGTCCGGCCGCGTCACGCCCTGGTTCTCAAAGGCCGCCAAACCACAGCCACCCATGACATGGGCACTGACGACCTTGGTGAGCAAGGGCTTCATGGGCAGAGCGTTGACGGCATCGCGCGCCTGGCCCCAAGTGGTGTAGGTTTGCGCCATTTCGTGCAGCGGTAACACCTTGGTGGCACCGGCAGCAAACTGGATTTCCATCATTGACAGCAGCGCGCGCCGTGCGCCGTCCATGACGTAATCGGTCAGGGGGTAATCGAGCACCGGCGAGCCGTCACCACGAAGCTTGACGTTGCCGCCTGGCGATTGCTCATGAAAACCGTCTCGCATGAGCGCCAGCAAAGTGTGGTTATGCGGAAACGCCTTGAGCAGGTCATGCTGGCTTTGGCCCATGCCGGGAACCGTCGATGCAAAAATCACCGGGTGCAGCGGCGGAGCCTCCAGTTTGTAGCCGATAGGCCCATCAATGGCCTGTGTCTCCAGAAAATGATCGGTGTAAATGGTTTGCGGCGCGCCTTGCCATGCTTCTACTTTTTGTTCAAACACACCCGATGACATGACGACCGGATGCAAAAACGTCCGCTTACCTAGGCGGCCGTGCGGGTCAGGCGCGCCAGAGCGCAGCAGCACCGCTGGGGAGTTGATGGCGCCGCCTGCAAGTACGTAATGTTTTGCTACGATTTTAGTAGCTGCTCGCGCATGTATTTGTTGGTCTGGGGCCGTATTTGGTACCGTAAAAGAGCATATAAGGGCCTTGATTTGGCCGTTTTTCAGCCCGCCAGCGAGTTCAAACCGCTCGGCGCGGGTCTCCACCAGCATTTGCGCGCCTTGGTCCAGCGCCGCAGGAAGGGTGGTGACCAGCATCGACTGCTTGGCGTTTGTGGGGCAGCCCATGCCGCATGAGCCCAAATTCCAGCAGCCTTTGACATTTCGGGCAATCGCCAGCGCAGGGATGCCGAGCTTGGCCGCGCCGCGCCTCAAGAGGTCATTATTCTCATTGGGTGGTGTCAGCCAGGGGCCAATGTTCAAACGGCGCTCGGCTTGCTCAAAGTATGGCGACAAAGCGTCAGTGTTGTACTCTTGCAGGCCAAACCTGTCTTGCCAGAACTTCAGTGTGGCGGCGGGTGTTCGAAAGGACGATGTCCAGTTGACCGTGGTGGAGCCGCCCACACAACGGCCCTGCAAGATGGTGATGGCCTTGTCTTGTGTCTTGCGGGCAGCGCTTTCCTGGTAGAGCTGGGGGTAGGCTTCAGACTCCTTCTGGTTGAAGTCGCTGCTGCTTTTCAAGGGGCCTTCTTCAATGATGACCACTTTCAAGCCCGCTTTGGTCAGCAGTTCAGCGGTGATACCGGCGCCTGCGCCGCTGCCAATGATGGCGACATCGCAGGTAATCTGTTCAGGAGGCCGGGCGAAGGGGCCGCCCATGACTTTCCAGCCCCTGGCCAGGCCATCCTTGATGGGGTCTTGAAGTTTGCTCATGGTTTAGATGGCCAAAGGCCCGGGGTAGCCCAACTGAGCCCAGGTGTCGGGTTCAGAAAAGTAAGCTGCTGCGGTGATGTCGTGCAGCGCGGCATAGGCCTGCTGGCGCAGTGCCAGGCCAGACAAGCGCATGTCTTGCAAGGCCGCCTGCACGCCAGCGATGCTGGCGCTCGCCCAAGGGGTGGTCAGCCCGGCCAGACCGAGCCGGCCAGCGGTTGTTCCTAAAATTGAGAGCAATTGCGACAGCTCGGCTTGCGCATGAGGCGGCAACGCAGCGATCAAGACATCTATCCGGGCCAGCAGTGCGGTCAGGGCCGCGTCCTTGACCGCAGGCTGCTCGGGCACGGTTTTGTCCAGCACGCCCAAACCCACCGCCCGAAAAATATCGCGGCCCGTTGGCGTCAAGGTACCGCGCGCCAGACCGGGTTGAATCCATGCTGCTGTGCCGCCAACCACGGCCAGCAGTACGGCTGATGTCGCGCCCACTTTGAGCATTGTTCGTCTTCGCATGGCTTGCAGTTTCTCACGCAGGGCGCTTGTTCGGTTAGAGCGTGGTGACTAGATAAACTTGGGGATTACGTGACAACACGGTGATGAATCCCAAATCAGATGAACGCATCGGCAGACAACATTCACAAGGCACTTGAAACCGTCGCGCAGCTCAGGCAAATGCGCGCGGCAAACGCGCCCTTGTCAGCGGCTAACGCGGCCGTCAAGCGATTTCAGGCAAGGCGCTTTCAGGGCACTTATGAAGACCTGCTGCATAGCCCGCGTTACCAAACGGCGGCGCAGTTTTTTCTGCACGAGCTTTACAGCGACAAGGATTACGCAGAACGCGATCAGCAATTCGCCCGCATTGCAGGCACCATTGCAAAGCTTTTCCCGCAGTCAGTTGTGAACACCGCGGCGTCGCTCGCTGAAGTGCATGCCTTGACGGAGCAACTGGACGATGCAATGGCGCATCATTACCTGGCTTCTTGCGCCAACGATCCTTTACGGAGCGATACCGCGCGCTATATAGCATGTTGGAGATCGGTAGCTGACCCAGCAGCGCGCTATCAGCAACTTCAGGTCGTGCTGGCGCTGGGTGAATCTTTGAACGGCTTGACCCGTAAGCCTGGTCTGCGGACCTTGCTCAAAATGATGCGTGGCCCGGCGCAGGCTGCGGGACTGGGGTCTTTGCAAAAATTTCTGGAGTCAGGGTTTGATGCTTTTCAAACCATGCGTGGTGCTGACGAGTTTTTAAAACTGATTTCTGAGCGTGAGACGCACTGGATCAAGCGCCTGTTCGATGATGACGCTGTCGCCTGTGAGACCGGATTGAACCAGTTACTGGCCCATCAGACGCCCGTTTGATGGCAATTTGCTGTCTACCTAGGACAAGCCCCATACGATTTTCGCGGTGCTGCTTTCACAATGGCTGCAGGAGACTTATATGAACAGGCACTGGCTGAACAGTTACCCCGAAGGTGTGGCGCACGACATTGATACCGAGAGGTTTTCGTCGCTGAATCAATTGCTGGAAGACTCGTTTAAAAAGAATGCAGGCAAGCCTTTTTCGGTTTGCATGGACCGCTGGATGACTTATGGCGAGCTCGATGATCTGTCTGCCCAGTTAGGCGCCTGGCTGCAGAGCCTGGGGCTGGAAAAAGATGCACGCGTAGCCATCATGCTGCCTAATATTCCGCAGTTCGCCGTGACAATGGCGGCGATTTTGCGCGCTGGCTACACCTGCGTGAATGTCAATCCGTTATACACAGCCCGTGAGCTGGAGCACCAGCTCAAGGACTCGGGTGCAACGGCTATTGTGATCCTGGAAAACTTTGCCAGCACCCTTGCAGAGGTGATTGAACGGACGCCGATCAAGCACGTGGTGATGGCATCGATGGGTGACTTGCTGGGTTTTTGGTATGGCAAGTGGCTGACGTTTGCCGTGCGCCATCTCGCCAAGATGGTACCCGCCTACAAGCTGCCCCTGAGCTCGGATCGCGTTGTGACGTCATTCGTCAAAGCAATTAGCGACGGGCAAGGCATGCTTCTGAAGGCACCGCATTGCACACTGGACTCGATTGCGTTTTTGCAATACACGGGCGGCACAACAGGTTTGTCCAAAGGTGCGGTGCTGACTCACCGCAACATCGTGGCTGCTGTTCTTCAGGGCGAGCAATGGTTCACACCTGCCCTTAAACGGGTTGGCGATGTCAGCAACATCAACAACATTGCTGCGCTACCGCTGTATCACATATTCGCGCTCACCCTTAGCCTGCTAACCATTCGGTGGGGGGCCCATATCACGCTGATTCCGAACCCGCGCGACTTTGGCAAGTTCATTGACGTTCTGAAAAAACGTCCCTTTCATATGATGCCTGGCGTCAATACGCTGTTCAACGCCCTGCTACAGCATCCACAATTCAAAAGTATTGATTTTTCAAGTCTTTGCATTTCGCAGGCTGGCGGCATGGCGGCGTCGGAAGGCACAGCACGCCACTGGCAGGAAGTGACGGGATGTGCCATGGTTGAAGGCTGGGGCATGAGCGAGACCTGCGCCATTGGCACCAATAATCCTGTGACCAACAAAGAGTTCACGGGCACCATTGGTTTGCCCCTTCCTGGAATTGACATTGCGATCAAGGACGATGAGGGAAAATCGATGCAAATTGGCGAGTCGGGCGAGATTTGCATCAGGGGGCCGCAAGTCATGACGGGCTATTACAAACAGCCGCAAGAAAATGAAAAAGCCTTCACACCGGACGGCTTTATGCGAACGGGTGATATTGGAATCATGGACGAGAAGGGTTACACGAAGATCATTGACCGCAAAAAAGACATGATCATCGTTTCTGGTTTCAATGTTTTCCCCAACGAACTTGAAAACGTCATCTCAATGTGCCCTGGCGTGGTGGAATGCGCTGCTGTTGGCGTGGCAGATAAGTCACAGGGCGAGGCGATCAAGGTTTTTGTAGTGAAAAATGACCCCACCTTGACGGAGGATGACGTGAGCGCCTTCTGCAAGCAGCACTTAACCGGCTACAAGCGGCCAAAATATATTGAGTTTCGCGATGATTTACCCAAAACAAACGTTGGCAAAATTCTTCGGCGTGAACTCAGAAGCGCTGCCTGAGATTTTTTGGTTTTAATCAGTCGGTGACAAACGCTTTACTGCCAGACGACATTCATGTTTTTGAACGGGGATGGCTTTCATCAAACAATGTTTTTTTTGACGACGGTCAAACCAGCTGGCTGATTGACAGCGGTTATTCAACCCACAGCGCACAAACTCTGGCGCTAGTCAGTTCGAAATTGGGGACGAGATCACTTGATTTTCTGATCAATACGCATCTGCACAGTGATCACTGCGGTGGAAACCGTGCGTTGCAAGACAAATATCCGTCTTTGACGACCCACATACCACCTGGGCAGGCGGAGGTTGTTACAAACTGGGATGCGGCGGCATTGACTTACGAGGCAACAGGTCAGCAATGTCCGCAGTTTGCTTACAGTCAGATCGTGCTACCGGGGTCGAGCATTCGCCTTGGTTCACGCTTATGGAATATTTATGCTGCACCTGGACACGATCCAGACGCCATTCTTTTGTTTGAGCCCAATCGTCGGATATTGATTTCAGGCGACGCTCTTTGGGAAAACGGCTTTGGGGTCGTTTTCCCCGAGCTGGAAGGTGCGAACGCGTTTGATCAAGTTCTGGCCACGCTTGATCTCATTGAAAGTTTGGGACCTCAAACCGTGATACCTGGGCACGGTCGGGTTTTTAGCTACACATTAGAAGCAATGTCGACGGCGCGTCAACGCCTGGAAGCGTTTGTTCAAAGTCCAGCCAGACATGCGCGTCATGCGGTGAAGGTTTTATTGAAATTCAAGTTGCTTGAAGTACAGCAACAACCCATGGCGCTGTTCAACGACTGGGCGGAAAGAACGCCGTATTTGCACACATGTAGAAAGCGATTTTTCAATGATCTTGACTTTGCGTGTTTCATTGAGCAGATGTGCGCAGAGCTGGTGAAGAGCGGCGTAGCCCGCATAGTCGACAAGACCATTTATAACGCGTAAAAATTTGGGAGGCGCCTGAGTAGGTCGCATTTCATCGCGAGATATCTGGTTCGAAGATATTGGAATAAGCAAAAAGAAAAAGCCCAGTCAATCAAAGATTAACTGGGCTAGTTCAGGTGTAAGAGCCTGACGATTTCCTACTTTCACACGGGAATCCGCACTATCATCGGCGCTAAGTCGTTTCACTGTCCTGTTCGGGATGGGAAGGAGTGGTACCAACTTGCTATGGTCATCAGGCATAACTGTTTGACAAACTGTTCAAAGAACAATCCGTCGAATTCATAGAGCAAATCAGCTTTTATTTAGTAAGTTGCGTACTGTCTGCACAGCACGTCTTTTGAATGCGTCAACTTGGCATAACAGCCTTGAAGCTTCTTTCGAAACTTTCAAAGTTATAGGGTCAAGCCTCACGAGCAATTAGTATCAGTTAGCTTAACGCATTACTGCGCTTCCACACCTGACCT
>JANNYZ010000075.1:0-8187 GCA_031410335.1 Polaromonas sp.
CCTGCCCGACGGAAGGAACCCTCCATGTCTGAATCATTTGCCGATCTGTTCGAAGAGTCCCTCAAGCGTTCCGAAATGCGCACCGGCGAGGTCATCACGGCCGAAGTCGTGCGCGTCGAGCACAACCACGTCGTCGTCAACGCGGGCCTCAAGTCCGAAGCGTATGTGCCGATCGAGGAGTTCAAGAACGACAAGGGCGAGCTCGAAGTGCAGGCCGGCGATTTCGTTTCCGTTGCCATCGGCAGCGTTGAAAACGGCTACGAAATCGCCGGCCTGAACTTCGAGTTCACCCTTGTCGTTCTTGAACTCTTCGATCGGCACGTAGGCTTCGGACTTGAGGCCTGCGTTGACCACGACGTGGTTGTGCTCCACACGCACGACTTCGGCGGTGATGACCTCGCCGGTGCGCATTTCGGAACGCTTCAGGGATTCTTCGAATAGGTCGGCAAAAGATTCAGACATTTAGTTTCCTTGTCCACAACACAGGGTTCAGTCAGCACAATTGCTGAAAGGTTTTAAATCTGCTTGGGGAATGTTGATGCCATCATTCAAGACAGCGGGTTAAGTTAATGATTCTTTTGACCGATGCACCAGCGGTGCATTCATTGAAGTGCTAGGGGTCAAAAGGGCCGGGTGCCTTGCCACCAGTCAAGCACCTGAGTCACCGATTTTTCAATCGACAGTTCAGAGTTGTCCAGTAATTTGGCTTCATCAGCAGGTTTTAAAGGCGCTGTGGTGCGCGATGTATCACGCTTGTCGCGCGCCTCTAAATCTTGCTTGATGCTTTGGAGTGTAACCGAATTTCCCTTTGAAATCAACTGCTTATGACGGCGCTCGGCTCTGTGAAGACTGCTTGCCGTGAGATAAACTTTAAGCGTTGCATCCGGAAAAATCACGGTTCCCATGTCGCGACCATCTGCCACCAAACCTGGCAACTTGCGAAAACTGCGTTGGAGCATCAGCAAAGCGGTGCGTACTTCTGGATGAACGGAGACCTGAGAGGCTGCCATGCCTGCTGCTTCCGTGCGAACGGCCTCTGAAACATCCTCAGAGCCCAGAAAGATTTTGTCTCCCTCAAAGCGTACTGGCAACGTTTGCGCAATCATGGCTACCCCGGCAGCGTCATCGAGTGCTATACCAGAGCGACTGGCCGCCAAGGCACTCAATCGGTAGAGGGCCCCTGAATCGAGGTAGTGGTAACCCAGCGCTTGAGCCACATTTGATGCCAGTGTGCCTTTGCCGGATGCGGTGGGGCCGTCAATGCATATCACTGGAATATTCACACTATTTGTTTGGGCGACCGAAAATAGCGTTTCAAAATAGTCGGGGAACGTTTTACCGACACACTTGGGGTCCAGAATTCGAATCGGTAATTGCGCCGGGTTGAATGCAGCGAGGGAAAAACACATGGCGACGCGGTGGTCGTCGTAAGTATGAATGGGCGCTGTCGTCCAGTCGCTGGCGCTGGCGGGAGGTGTTATCTTGAGAAAGTCGTGACCTTCCTCCACAATTGCGCCGAGCTTGCGCAACTCGCAGGCCATGGCAGCAATTCGGTCGGTTTCTTTGACGCGCCAGCTGGCTATGTTGCGCAGTACGGTCGTACCTTCTGCATACAGCGCCATCACGGCCAGAGTCATGGCTGCGTCAGGGATGTGGTTGCAGTCCAGGTCAATGGCCTTCAACGGCCATTGGTTGGCAACTTCCAAAGGACGGGAAGGTGAAATCCTGAGCGAGTTGGGGGTGCTTTCAATCTGCGCACCCATCATCCGGGCGGCTTCCACAAAACGAATATCTCCCTGAATGGAGTCTGTCCCAAAACCCTGAATTTCAAGAAAGTTTTGACCTGCAGACCAATGGAATATCGCGCCAGCAGCTATGAAATAACTAGCAGACGATGCATCGCCTTCAACGTAGATCTCGCCCGGCGACTGGTATTGGCTTCCTGCAGGAATCGTAAAGCGTTGCCAGCCCTCCCGCACCACATGGATACCAAAGCGCGCCAGCAGGTTGATTGTGATGTGAATATAGGGTGTAGAAATTAACTCGCCCACCACTTCAATATGAATATCGCGAGTGGCCACCAGCGGCAGCGCCATCAGCAAAGAAGTCAAAAACTGGCTCGACACATCACCGCGAACCCGAATGGGTGCTTCCAACTTGAGTTGGCCTGGCTGCCTGGCGTGCAACCGTAATGGCGGAAATCCATCGTTGCCCAGATAGTCAATTCTGCAGCCAAGTTGCCTGAGGGCATCCACCAGGTCGCCAATCGGGCGTTCATGCATGCGTGCGACGCCACACAGTTCAAACTCGCCACCGAGCATGGCAAGCGCTGCTGTCAGTGGGCGCATGGCGGTACCTGCATTGCCCATGAAAAGCTTTGCCGCACCACCGGACAGATGTCCTCCCAAGCCCTCAATATTCACGCTGTCACCAGTCTGTTCAATCGCACAGCCCAGCTGTCTGAGTGCCGTAAGCATGACGGCGGTATCGTCTGACGCCAGCAAATCGTGGACCCGCGTTTTGCCATGGCTCAAGGCCGCCAGCAGCAACACACGATTAGAAATGCTTTTGGAGCCCGGCAAGCGGACCTGTCCTCCAGTACGTGTCAGTGCCGGAATATCCAGATACGGGATATCAAACATGCAAAGCTTACTTGTTTGGTTTTTGAGAGCTGATTCGCCAACTTGCGCGAGTGTCGCTGGCCAGCTCAATCAGACGCTCAAGACTGTCGCCGTCGCTGTTCGAAATCAGTTTTTCAAGAGAATGCAAGGTTTGCTGAAAAATTTTCGACTGGGCCAGCAACTCCTCGCGATTGGCGACCAGAATGTCGCGCCATACTTTGGGGTCGCTGGCGGCGATGCGGGTGAAGTCTCGAAAGCCAGGTCCAGCCAGGGACATATAGTCGGCACCTTGCGATTGGCCAGAAATGCTGTTGATCAGGGCGAAGGCGATCAGGTGTGGCAGGTGGCTGACAGCCGCGTAGGCTGCATCATGAGCCTGCGGAGACATTTGTACAACGTTGCAGCCCAAGGCCGTCCACAAGCTGGTTGCTTTGCTCAACTGTGCGGTAAAGGTACGCTCGATGGGCGTGAGGATGACCTGCTTGCCCGAGTACAAATTGGCATCGGCATGCTCAACGCCCGACACTTCTTTGCCAGTGATGGGGTGGGCAGGGACAAAACAGCCCACCTGTTCACGTAGAACGCGTCGCGCTGCATCAACCACGTCACGCTTGGTTGAGCCCACATCCATAACGAGTGTGTTGGGTGTGACAAGGTGGCGAATCGCCTTGAAGGTCGCTTCGGTCGCAGAAACGGGTACTGCAAGCAAAACAATGTCTGCGCCTGATACGGCCAGCAATGCCGACGGCGCTTCAACATCAATCACGCCCATTTGTCGGGCGCGTTCGGTCGTGGACGGCGATTTGCTGTAGCCCACCACGCGCTTGACAAGTCCCGCGCGCTTTAGCGCCAGCGCAAAAGACCCCCCCATCAAACCGCAACCAATAAGACCCAGTTGTTCAAACATCAAATAAAACCTGTTTTTTTATTGTTGGTCAATCGCTGACAGGGTAGGCACCCAGAACTTTGTAGAAGGCACAGAGCTTTTGCAGTTCAGCCAACGCCGTTTGGACATGCGCTTCAGAAGGGTGACCTTGCAGATCGATATAAAAGTAATAGTCCCACTGACCCGAACGTGCAGGACGTGACTCGAAGCGGGTCATGGAAACGCCGTGGTCTTTCAACGGTACCAGCAGGTCGTGTACAGCGCCAGGGCGATTCGTCACAGAAACCACCAGACTGATGCAGTCCTTGCCCGATGGCGGTGGAGTAGGCAAGGTCTGAGGCAGGCATACGACAGCAAATCTTGTGCGGTTAAAGGCGTCGTCCTGAATACCGTGGGCCGCAGCGTGCAAGCCGAACTGCGTTCCTGCCCGCTCGCTGGCAATGCCTGCCCATGCAGGATTGGTTGACGCCAGACGAGCCCCTTCGGCGTTGCTCGAGGCGGCAAGTCGGGCTGCGTTGGGAAGATGCGTCGTGAGCCACTCCTGACACTGCGCCAATGCTTGAGGATGGGCATAAACAGCCTCAATCCCCTCCATGCTGTCACGCAGGCGCAGCAGATTGTGTCGCACCATCAAACTGGTCTCGCCCACAATATGCAGTGGAGAATTCAAAAACAGATCTAGCGAGCGCGATACGACGCCCTCAGTCGAATTTTCTACCGGCACCACACCGTACCCGGCGCTTCCCGACGCAGTTGCACGAAACACTTCGTCGATGCTGGAGCACGCAACGTGCTCGATACTGCTGCCGAAAAACTGCAAGGCGGCCTGTTCACTAAATGTTCCCGCGGGTCCCAGATAAGCCACGCGCACGGGTGACTCGAGCGCCAGGCAGGCCGACATGATTTCGCGCCAAACGGCGGCTACATGTTCATTCTTGAGCGGCCCCCGGTTAGCTTGCTGGATTTGTTCAATGACCTTGGCGACACGATCAGGCCTCAAAAAGGGGCTGCCCTCACGTTTTTTGACTTCGCCGACTTGTTCGGCAACGTGGGCGCGCTTGTTTAAGAGAAGCAGCAGTTCCCTGTCTAAAGTATCAATCTTAACGCGAAGTTCCGCGAGAGTCAGGCTCATTTCTTGACGGGCGGCTTGCTTTTGTCCGCGTTTGACGCCGCTGCCGGTGCTTTGTTTGCAGGCCCAGCCCCAATAATTTTGGTTGCTGCCTCATCAAACTGTCGGGTTCGTGCCGTGACATCGGAACGGGTTTCTTCTATCAGCTGTTTGACAAAAAGATTGCCAAGCTCCGGGGCGGCTGACTGGTATTTTTTAATGGCGGGAGACTCGAAGAACCCCACCAGCTGCTTTAGTTCGTCAAGGGAGAAGCGCTCCATGTAAGCCGGAATCAGTGCGCTGTTGCTGACCTTGCTGACTTTACCGTTGATGGTTTTGGAAACGTCATCAAAGTACTTTCTAAGCTCGGTGTTGAGTCCCTCTTTGGCTTGCTCCATTTTTGCTGGGGGCACATCCGATTGCAGTTTGGGTCCCCAGTTTTGAAGAATGTCCTGCGTGGCGGAATCGGCCAATTGACCAACAAGGCGCTCCAGTTCCGGGCCTTGCTGAAGGGTCACCGCTTTGGTTGCCCATTCCAGTTTTGGGTCGACGGTCTGTGCATTGACCACTGTTGAAATAGAAAGGCTGGCAAGCGCAAAGGTTGCAATGAATTTTTTCATGCTGTGTTTCATTCTTCAGTGTTCGTGTTGGGAGGAGGGGTTTCTGTCGTGTCTGCTGGCTCATCGAGCGCAGCATCGTTTTCGACAATACGCTGCAAGCCACTCAATTGTGAGCCTTCATCCAAACCAATCAGGGTGACACCCTGTGTAGCCCTGCCCATTTCGCGGATTTCGCTGACCCGGGTGCGTACCAGTACACCTTTGTCCGTGATCAGCATGATTTCGTCTTCTGCGTGGACCAGAGTGGCCGCAACAACCTTGCCATTGCGCTCGCTCTGCTGAATGGCAATCATGCCTTTGGTGCCGCGGCCGTGACGCGTGTATTCAGTGATGGATGTACGCTTGCCGTAGCCGTTCTGGGTAGCCGTCAACACACTTTGCTGCTCGTCTTCAGCCACCAGCATGGCTATCACGCTCTGGCCTGCGTCAAGCGCCATGCCGCGCACGCCTCGGGCATTGCGACCTAGCGGCCTGACATCGTCTTCATCAAAACGAACGGCTTTTCCGCCATCGCTGAACAGCATCACGTCATGTTTGCCGTCAGTCAGGGCGGCACCAATCAGATAGTCACCCTCGTCAAGGTTAACGGCAATGATGCCGCCTTTGCGCGGGTTGTTGAACTCGTCCAGGGCGGTTTTTTTAACCGTGCCCATGCTGGTAGCCATGAAGACATACTGGTCTGCCGGAAAACTTCGCTTGTCTCCTGTCAGCGCCAGCACCACGTTGATCTTCTCGCCTTCTTGCAGCGGAAACATGTTGACGATCGGCCTACCGCGCGAGCCGCGCGAACCAGCGGGCACTTCCCAAACCTTGAGCCAGTACAACCGGCCACGGTTCGAGAAACACAAAATATAGTCATGCGTATTGGCAATGAAAAGCTGGTCAACCCAGTCGTCTTCTTTGGTAGCTGTCGCCTGTTTGCCGCGTCCACCGCGTTTTTGTGAGCGGTATTCTGACAGTGGCTGGCTCTTGATGTAACCCGTATGCGAGAGCGTCACCACCATGTCGGTCGGCGTGATCAGGTCTTCCGTACTCAGGTCAAACGAGCTGTGCTCTATGTGGCTGCGGCGTGCGCCGAGCTTGGTTTGGCCAAATTCCTGTTTGATAGTGGCCAGCTCTTCGCCAATGATGATGGATACCCGCTCAGGCCTTGCCAAAATGTCCAGCAGGTCATCAATTTCGGCCATGACCTCTTTGTATTCCGAAACGATCTTGTCTTGCTCCAGGCCCGTCAGGCGCTGCAAACGCATCTGCAAAATCTCTTGCGCCTGGGTTTCCGACAGCCGATACAGGCCATCGTTGCCCATGCCGTAAAGTTTTTCCAGACCATCAGGCCGGTAATCGTCTGCATTGACAACGCCACCGTCAGCACGAGTACGTGTGAGCATTTCACGCACCAGTTTGCTGTCCCACGGTCTGACCATTAATTCTGCCTTCGCAACTGGAGGCGTAGGCGCATTGCGGATGATGGCGATGAACTCGTCGATATTGGCCAGTGCTACGGCCAGACCTTCAAGGACATGCCCCCGTTCGCGAGCCTTGCGCAAAGTGAAAACGGTACGGCGGGTGACCACTTCGCGGCGGTGTGACAAAAACACGGCAATCAGATCTTTCAGATTGCAGAGCTTGGGCTGGCCGTTGATGAGTGCCACCATATTGATGCCAAACGTGTCCTGCAGCTGCGTCTGCTTGTACAGGTTGTTGAGCACCACTTCTGGTACCTCACCGCGTTTGAGCTCAATCACCAGGCGCATGCCTGATTTGTCGCTTTCGTCCTGAATGTGGCTGATGCCTTCAATTTTCTTTTCGTGCACCAGCTCGGCCATGCGCTCTTGCAATGTCTTTTTATTGACCTGATACGGCAGTTCGTCAACGATGATGGACTGGCGTTGGCCTTTATCAATATCTTCGAAGTGGCACTTGGCCCGCATGACTACCTTGCCGCGACCTGTGCGGTAGCCGTCTTTAACGCCATTGATGCCGTAAATAATGCCCGCGGTGGGAAAGTCTGGCGCCGGAATGATGTCCATCAGGTCATCAATCGTTGCTTCCGGGTTTCTCAACAAGTGCAGGCAGGCGTCAACCACTTCGTTCAGGTTGTGCGGCGGAATATTGGTGGCCATACCGACAGCAATACCTCCCGAGCCGTTGACCAGCAGATTGGGCAGGCGGGTCGGCATGACCAGTGGCTCCTGCTCGCTACCGTCGTAGTTGGGGCCGAAATCAACCGTTTCTTTGTCCAGGTCAGCCAGCAATTCGTGTGCAATCTTGGCCAGGCGGATTTCGGTGTACCGCATGGCAGCAGCGTTGTCACCGTCGACCGAGCCAAAGTTGCCCTGGCCATCGACCAGCAAGTGACGCATCGAAAAATCCTGCGCCATGCGCACAATCGTGTCGTAGACGGACTGATCGCCATGCGGGTGGTATTTACCAATCACATCACCCACGATACGGGCTGATTTTTTATATGGTTTGTTCCAGTCGTTGCTCAGCTCATGCATGGCAAACAGCACTCGCCTGTGGACGGGCTTGAGTCCGTCGCGGGCATCAGGCAGCGCCCGACCCACGATCACACTCATCGCGTAATCGAGGTAACTGCGCCGCATTTCTTCTTCTAGACTGATGGGCAGGGTTTCTTTTGCAAACTGGGTCATGAACGGCCTGGATAAAGTTTTCGGCTCGCCAGTAAAGGCGAAAGCGCGATTTTAAGGCCGGAAACCTGGCCTTTATTGCTGTGGCGGTACAGCAACGAACTGCAAAGATATTGCTCCCTCTGTAAGACAACACCGCATATGGGCTTGTGGCGGCCGCAGGCTATGGCACAATATATGTAACGATGTGAGTGATGGTCATTCACAGCGTATAACTTATCAATCGCAGCCAGTCTGCGGCTTTTCTCTAGAGGAGAACCATGAAGAAACTCAACAATGTGGCAATGTTGTTTGCTTCCGC
>JANNYZ010000076.1:0-8938 GCA_031410335.1 Polaromonas sp.
GATGCAGACCTTTACCGTCACCGGCATGACCTGCGGCCACTGTGAAAAAGCCGTGACCCGCGCGGTCAAACAGCTGGACCCGCAAGCTGAAGTCACGATAGACCGCGCCGCCAATAAAGTGGAAGTGCAGTCAGAACAACCCCGCACTCTGCTGAGCAAAGCGATTGCCGAAGAAGGCTACGCCGTCGCAGCATGACGGCCACTGTAAAAACCCGCGTTCTGTGGCCGGTTGCGATTGGCACGGCGGCGCGCCTGTCAAACATTTCAGCCAAGATGGTGCGGCACTATGAGTCGCTCGGCCTGCTGGCCAGCGTGGCCCGCACCGACAGTGGTTACCGCCAGTACAACCAGGCAGATGTGCGCACACTGCAGTTCATCAAGCGCGCACGCGACCTGGGGTTTTCAATGGCTGAAATCAGCGAGCTGGTCAGCCTGTGGAACAACCGCAGCCGTTCCAGCGCAAGCGTCAAACGCGTGGCTCAAAAGCATGTTGATGAGCTGACCCAGCGCATCGAGGCCATGCAGGCCATGCAGCGCAGCCTGGCGCGTCTGCTCGAGCACTGCCACGGCGATGACCGGCCCGACTGCCCCATCCTCGACGATCTGGGCGGTGGAATCAGCTACCTTTGACATGGATCATGGAAATAACGGTGCATCAGGCATCTAATGACTTCTGTGACACGCATATCAACAGTTTTCAAAGGGGATTTTTATGACCAAAAACGTTGGCAGCATTGACCGCGTCCTGCGGGTCATCATCGGCGTGAGCCTGATCGCCCTCGCCGCGACGGGCACCGTGGGCTGGTGGGGTTACCTGGGTGTCTTGCCGCTGGCAACAGCTGCGATGGGCTGGTGCCCGCCTTACGCGCTGTTTGGCTGGAATAGCTGCGCCATGAAAAAAGCAGATTGAACGGTTCAAATTAAAAAACCCGCACACGGCGGGTTTTTAATAGCTGTTGCTCAAGCCCTAACCCATGTGCAGGCCGCCATTGAGCGAGAAGTCTGCACCGGTGGCGTAGCCGCCTTCGCTTGACGCAATCCACGAGATGATGGACGCGATTTCTTCAGGCTGGCCCAGGCGTTTGGCGGGCACGCCAGCCACGATTTTCTCCAGCACATCAGGGCGAATCGCCTTGACCATGTCGGTACCGATGTAGCCGGGGCTGACGGTGTTGACAGTCACGCCTTTGGCGGCAACTTCTTGCGCCAGCGCCATCGTGAACCCGTGCAAGCCAGCTTTGGCTGTGGAGTAGTTGACCTGACCGAACTGGCCTTTTTGGCCGTTGACAGAGCTGATGTTGACAATACGGCCGAAGTTGGCAGTGATCATGTCTTCAATCACCTGTTTGGTCACGTTGAACATGCTGTTCAGGTTGGTCGAAATCACGGCGTCCCAGTCGGCTTTGCTCATTTTGCGGAACTGGCCATCACGCGTGATACCGGCGTTGTTGACCAGCACGCTCACCGGGCCGTGCTCGGCCTTGACTTTGGCGAAGGCCTCGACGGTGGAGTCCCAGTCGCCCACATTGCCGACCGATGCGTAGAAGGTGTAGCCGAGCGCTTTTTGTTCGTCGATCCATTTGCTGTGGTCGCGTGTGGGGCCGCAGCCTGCAATGACGGTGAAGCCGTCTTTGGCCAGGCGTTGGCAGATGGCGGTACCGATGCCGCCCATACCGCCCGTGACGTACGCTACTTTTTTGCTCATGCTTGTCTCCTAGAATATTAAAAATAATTGCTATTGAATCAATAGCTGCTCGCGCACGTATTTACTGGCTTAACGACGACTTCAAGCAGAAATTGCCGCTAGATTACCGCAATTTCAGCGTTCCACGCATAGGGCAACCCCCATGCCGCCACCAATACACAGGCTGGCAATGCCTTTTTTTCCGCCGCTGCGCACCATCTCGTGCAGCAGCGTGACCAAAATGCGGCAACCTGATGCGCCGATCGGGTGGCCGATGGCAATGGCACCGCCATTGACGTTGACCTTGCTGGTGTCCCAACCCATTTCGTTATTGACAGCGCAGGCCTGTGCGGCGAAGGCTTCGTTAATTTCCAGCACGTCAAGGTCTGCGGGCTTCCAGCCGGCGCGTGCCAATGCTTTGGTGGACGCTGGCACGGGGCCCATGCCCATCGTGGCGGGGTCCAGCCCGGTGGTGGCGTAGCTGGCAATGCGTGCCAATGGCGTCAAGCCCAGTGCGGCAGCTTTTTTGGCCGTCATCACCATCACGGCGGCAGCGCCATCGTTCAGGCCTGATGCATTGCCTGCGGTCACGCCGCCGGCTTTGTCGAATGCGGGACGCAAGCCAGCCAGGACTTCAGCATTGGTTTTGCGGTTGATGAATTCGTCAGAGGCAAAAATGATCGGGTCGCCCTTTTTCTGCGCGATGGAAAACGGCACGATTTCATCTTTGAACTTGCCTGCGTCTTGCGCAGCAGCAGCTTTCGTCTGGCTGGCCAGAGCCAGGGCGTCCTGCATATCGCGGGTGATGCCGTACTTTTTGGCCACGTTTTCAGCCGTGATACCCATGTGGTACTGGTTGTACACGTCCCACAGGCCGTCAACAATCATGCTGTCGACCATCTTCCAGTCGCCCATGCGCTGACCGTCGCGCGAACCATTCAAGACGTGGGGCGACAGGCTCATGGATTCTTGGCCACCAGCAATCACGATTTCGCTGTCGCCCGTGGCCACTGCCTGCGCGGCCAGCATCACAGCCTTCAGGCCAGAACCGCACACGGCATTGATCGTCAGGCCGGGAATTCCCTGCGGAAAGCCAGCTTTCAGCACCGTTTGGCGCGCCGCGTTTTGGCCCACGCCTGCGGTCAGTACCTGACCCATGATGACTTCGCCAATCAGGTCCGAGCTGAGCTTGGAGCGTTCCAGGACGGCCTTGACAACAGCGGCTCCCAGCTCGGTGGCCGGCGTTTTGGCCAGCGTGCCACCAAATTTACCAACGGCAGTGCGAGCGGCTGAAACAATAACGATGTCTTCCATGATGTCTTTCCTTTTTTATGTATCAGAGTGAGAAAAATGAACAGGTGGTTTGGGCTTTTCAGGCCTTTGCCTTGACGTAACGACCTGGTGCAGGCTCGATGACTTTGTGGCTGCGGCTACCGTAAGTTTTAGGTGCCGCAACCTGCTTGCCCGCATGTCCCTTGAGCCAGTTCGACCAGTCCGTCCACCAGCTGCCGGGGTGCTCGGTCGCGGTTTTCAGCCAATCGGTTTGGGCGGCAGGGAATTTGTTGGCAGGCAGTTTGTCGTTGGTCCAGAAGCTGCGTTTGTTTTTGGCGGGCGGGTTGATGACACCCGCAATGTGGCCTGAAGCACCCATGACAAAACGCTTTTTGCCGGGTAGGTGCTGGGTCGACGCATACGCACCGCCAATTGGCACGATGTGGTCTTCACGCGAGCCGTACAGGTAAGTGGGCATGTCGAGCTTGCGCAGGTCAATTTTTTGACCACACACCGTGAGCTTGCCGGGCTTGATCATGTTATTTTCAAAATACGTGTTGCGCAGGTACCAGGCGTAAAACGGGCCGGGCAAATTGGTGGAGTCGCTGTTCCAGTAAAGCAGGTCAAACGGCGGTGGTGTTTCGCCCTTCAGGTAGTTGCCGACCACGTAGTTCCACACCAGATCGTTAGGCCGCAAAAAGCTGAAGGTCGACGCCAGGTCTTGCCCCTTGAGCAAGCCGCCGCTGCCCATTTCCTGTTCGCGGTAGGCCACCGACTGCTCGTCAATAAAAATGTCCAGAATGCCGGTGTCGGTGAAGTCGAGCAGAGACGTGAGAAGCGTCATGCTGGCGGCCGGCTTTTCACCGCGCGCGGTCAGCACGCTGAGCGCGGTTGCCAAAATCGTGCCGCCGACGCAAAAGCCAAGCGTGTTGATGGTTTTGGCGGCAGTGATGCCCTGAACGACTTCGATCGCCTTGATGGCGGCGTGTTCGATGTAATCGTCCCAAGTCTTGGTGGTCATCGACTCATCCGGGTTGCGCCAGCTCACGACAAAGGTGCGATGCCCTTGCGCCACGGCATAGCGAATCAATGAGTTCTCAGGTTGCAAGTCGAGGATGTAAAACTTGTTGATGCAGGGGGGCACCAACAAAAACGGTTTTTCGTGCACGGTTTTGGTCAGTGGCTTGTATTCAAGCAACTGGAAAAACTCGTTTTCAAACACCACCGCACCCTCTGTGGTGGCGACGTTTTTGCCGACTTCAAACTGGCTCTCGTCCGTCATCGACACATGGCCTTGGCGCATGTCGTGCAACAGGTTTTGAATGCCCTTGCCAATGCTTTCGCCATTGGTGTCGATGGCTTTTTTGATCGCGTCGGCATTGAGCGGCATGAAGTTGCTGGGGGCCGTCGCCGCAAGGGACTGTTCAATCGCAAAGCGCAAACGGGCCTTGGTTTTGTCGTCACCCACCACGGCATCGGCCATGGCGCTCAAGGCTTTGGCGTTTAGGAGATAAGCGGCGGCGGAAAATTTGGAGACTGGATTTTCGTTCCACGCTGGAGCCGAAAATCGGCGGTCTGGCGCGGGGGGAATGGCGGTGCCGGCTTGCAATGACTGGTTCCAAAGCGCGGTAGCATCATCGATGTAACTTTGCTGAATGCTTTGCAGCTTGGCGGCGTCAAACTGTACCGGGCTCGGGGCCGTCCCGACTGGCTGCTGCACCATGCCTTTGAAGGCTTCTTGCATCTGGATGGCTGCTTTTTGCCAGTTTGGGTCAAAATTCATCGTGTCTCCCGGTTGATGGGCTGCGGGCCACGCCCAGCAGATCCTCATTCGTCTTATTTTCGCAGTATTTAGAGCGTACCGTCTAAGTAGCTGCACTAACTGACCGCCTCAACGGCGTTTTTTATGTATTTGGTTGTCATTGCCTGGATTTATGTGGTGCTCATGATGAGCGTGGCCGAGGCCACCAATACCAACGGCACGCTGCTCGGTGCCATCGTGACGTTTTTTCTTTACGGGGTAGGACCAGCGGCGCTGGTGGCGTACTTGATGGGAACGCCCGCGCGCAAGAAAGCCATCAAAAAGCGGGAAGCCGAAGAACTGGCTACGCACCTGGCCGCACAAGTTGCACAAGAACCGGCCAGCAAGCCTGTTACCCCGCCCGCGCCTTGACACACCACGCCGTCAGGTTGTTTTTTGCGGCCGTGTCGTCTCGCCATAGTGTTTCAAACACAAGTCGCGTGTCAGTTGCACCAAAAAGCGACTCAAGCGTGTGGCCGGCCTCGCTTTGGGCACAGCCACACACAGGCGATTTCGAATCAACGGTGCGTAAATCTCGGCCGTGAAAGGCGGCCTGGTGTGTGTCCATTCGCGTATGGCGCTGACGGGCAGCACGGTAGCCGCCACCCCACGCTCGACCAGCGACAGCACGGTTTTGATCGAATCAACCTCAGCCACCACTTTGAGCAGGTGACCGCGTGGCCTGGTTTGCCCCTCCAGCAGTTGCCGCAGCGAGTTGGGCTTGCTCGGCAGCACCAGCGGCATGGCCACCACATCAGCCAGCCGGATGCGTGAAGGCAGCGGTGTTGAAGACATTAGCACCAGAGGCTCCCGAGCGATAGTTTCAATGTTTAACAAAGGTGAGGTGGGTGGGTCAAACAAAACGGCGGCATCAAGCCGTCCGGCCACCAGCCACTCGCGCAGTCGAACGCTCAGGCCTTCCTCCACACTGATCGCTGCGTCAGGAAATTCAGCCCGAAAACGCTCCACCAGATCAGCCGTCATGGCGTGTGCCACACGCGGCGGCAGACCGATGGTGATGCGCCCGCTGGGGGTCAAGAGGCGTTCCCGCATATCGGCCCGGGCACGCTCGGCCAGCTCAAAAATACCCCGTGCATGAGCCAGCAATGCCAGACCTGCATCTGTGGGCTCAGCGCCTCTGCCGTTGCGGTTGAGCAGGCGTTGCCCGGTTTCAAGCTCGAGCGCGGCCACCTGCTGGCTAAGTGCAGGTTGGGACATCATCAGTGCTGTTGCAGCCTTGCTGAAGCTGCCTGCCTCCACTACGGCGACAAGATATTCAAGACGATTCAGGTTAATGGCATCCCCTCGGGTGGGTTTTGGCTCCTTCATTGTATTGATGATTCAAATAGCTGATATTTGTAAATTGTCCAACCAAAACCAGCGCAGCACCGCCAAAATACAGATCATCACCATGACATCTTGTGTACTGACCTTTCACCCCCAACCCTCCCGCCCTGCCCTGCACTTACCCGCGGGGGCTTGCGACAGCCACGTGCATGTCTTTGGGCCTGCTGCGCGCTTTCCTTTTGCGGCCACGCGCAACTTCACCCCGGTTGATGCGCCCAAACAGACCCTGTTTGCCCTGCACCGGCACCTGGGCATTGCGCGCTGCGTGATTGTTCAATCTGCGGTACACGGTTTTGACAATTCAGCCGTTGAAGACGCCATTGCCGCGGGTGGCGGCCGTTACCTGGGTGTGGCACTGGCACCGCATGACGTGCCCGACACCGAACTGGCGCGTCTGAAAGCAGCCGGGTTTCGAGGCGTGCGTTTTAATTTCATGAAGCATCTGGGGCAAGGCGCATCAGCGCAGCAGGTGGTTGCCCTGACGCAGCGCCTGGCACCGCTGGGCATGCACTTGCAGGTGCACTTCGACAGCAGTCTGATTCATGAACTGGCGCCTGTGTTACAGACTTCAGCGGTTCCCGTGGTGATTGACCACATGGCCCGGGTCGATGCCGCGCTGGGCGCTGAACACGCCGATTTCAGAGCGCTTTTCCGCCTGATGGAAGACCCTCGCTTTTATGTCAAGGTCAGTGGCGCAGACCGCATTGACCCCAAGCCGCCGTATGCGCACGGCGCGGCGCTGGCGCGGCAGTTGATTGAAGCATTTCCTGATCGCTGCTTTTGGGGCACTGACTGGCCACACCCCAACCACACCCATGTGCCTGACGATGGCGCACTGGTTGACCTGCTGGGCAGCATGGCGCCTACGCCTGAATTGCTCGACAAACTGCTGGTACGCAACCCGCAAAATTTTTACAGGTTTACCGCATGACTGGACGTTTAGAAGGCAAGGTTGCACTGGTCACAGGCGCGGGCTCTGTCGGCCCCGGCTGGGGCAATGGCCGCGCAATAGCCGTGCGGTTTGCGCAGGAAGGCGCCCAAATATTTGCCGTCGACCGTGACGCCGAACGCATGCAGGAAACTGTGCGACTGGTAAAAGATGCAGGCGGCGACATTGAAGTAGCGACCTGCGACGTGACCCAATCTGATGCGATTGCATTCATGGTGGCTCACTGCATGGCGCTCTTTGGACGCATCGACATTCTGGTCAACAACGTGGGCGGCTCGGCAGCTGGTGGCCCGGTTGAAATGTCTGAAGAAGTCTGGGACGCGCAGATAGACCACAACCTGAAAAGCGTTTTTTTGACCTGTAAGCACGTGCTGCCCATCATGGATAAACAGGCTGCTGGCGCTATCGTCAACATAGCATCTACTTCCGGCACCCGCTGGACTGGTTCAGCACAAGTTGCGTATGCATCGACCAAGGCGGGGGTGATCCAGTTTTCGCGCGTGGTGGCTGTGCAGTACGCCAAAACAGGCATCCGCGTCAACACCGTTGTGCCTGGCCAGCTCTACACACCGATGGTCGATGTGCGCCTGGCCAAGCAGCGCACGGGTGGCGACGTGACGGCCCTGCTGGCGCAGCGCCAGGCGCGCATTCCGCTGCCTTTTATGGGTGATGGACGCGACACCGCCAATGCGGCACTGTTTTTGGCATCTGATGAAGCCCGATTTATCACGGGCACCGAAATCGTTGTTGACGGCGGCATGTCGATTCGATGTGATTGAACAAATTGAAATGCAATGAAGGAAAACCATGACAAAACGAGACACCTCCCGCAGACACGCACTGAGCCTGATGGCTATGGCTGCATTGACCTTGTCAGGCAGCCTGACGCAGCCCGCCATGGCGCAAGCCAAAGTCACCCGGCTGGTGGTGGCCTTCCCGCCTGGTGGCCCGGTTGACTTTGTGGCGCGCACGATAGGCGAGCAACTGGGCAAGGAACTCGGCACCCAAGTCATCATTGAAAACAAGGCCGGGGCCAATGGCGCGATAGCCGCAGAGTTCGTTAAAAACGCGCCAGTCGACAGTACCACGATCTGGTTGACCAGTGTGGGCGCGGTGGCCATTAACCCGCCGCTATACGAAAAACTGCCTTACGACCCTGTCCGTGACCTGGCCCCCATATCGCTGGTCGTCAACAACGTCGAGCTGCTGGTGGTGGGTGCCAGCAACCCGGCAAACACCGGTGCTGAATTTGTCGCCAATGCCAAGCTGAAAGCAGCGGGCGCGACCATGGCCTCGTCAGGTACAGGCAGCGTGCCGCACCTGGCGATGGAACTGCTGGCTGACGCGACCAAAGCCAACCTGGTGCATGTGCCGTACAAAGGTGCAGCGCCTGCCATCACCGATGTGATTGCCGGCCATGTGGATGGCTTTTTTGGTGACATTCCGGGCTTGGTCGGGTTTATCAAGGCGGGCAAACTCAAGCCAATCGGCATTGCAGCGCCCAAGCGCCACCCGCTGCTGCCAGACGTGAAAACCTTTCAGGAAATGGGCATCCCCGGGGTTGATTCAGACAACTGGTACGCCCTGTTCACCAGTAAAGCCACGCCTGCGCCCGACATTGAGCGTTTGAACCAGGCCGTCAGGCGCGCCCTGGCCAATGACGCTGTACGCAGCAAACTGCTGGCATCGGGTGCAGAGCCATCATCATCCAGCCCGGCTGAGCTGGCCTTGCTGCTTAAAAATGACACCGCCAAATGGGGCAAAGTCATTCGCGACAAGAAAATAAAACCTGAATAAATCTGTGATGCGAATTACCCCCATCCCCCCCGGTACGCGGCCTGAACTGGCCCAGCTTGAAGCAGGCATTACTGCCGAGCGTGGCCGT
>JANNYZ010000077.1:0-3370 GCA_031410335.1 Polaromonas sp.
AGTCCGAGCAGTTGCAGATGGACACCGCAGGCACACTCAAGGAAATCACCGCCAGCCTGGGGATTCCGTTTATTTTCAAGTCCAGCTACGACAAGGCCAATCGTTCCAGCGGCACGACTTTTCGCGGGCCGGGCATGCACAAAGGTCTGGAGATACTGACCAAGGTTAAACGGGATTTGGGCGTGCCCATCCTGACCGACGTGCATTCAGAAGCCGACATTGCAACTGTTGCCGCCGTGGTGGATGTGCTGCAAACACCCGCCTTTTTATGCCGCCAGACGGACTTCATCACCGCCGTGGCGCAGTCGGGCAAGCCGGTCAACATTAAAAAAGGCCAGTTCCTGGCACCCGGCGACATGAAGAACGTCATCGACAAAGCGCGAGCTGCAGCACGCGACAAAGGCCTGAGCGAAGACCGCTTCATGGCCTGCGAGCGTGGTGCGAGCTTTGGCTACAACAACCTGGTGTCTGACATGCGCAGCCTGGCCATCATGCGCGAGACGCAAGCGCCTGTTGTGTTTGATGCCACCCATTCGGTACAACTGCCCGGCGCTGGAAATGCGCAGGGAACAAGCAGCGGCGGCCAGCGTGAGATGGTGCCCGTGCTGGCGCGCGCAGCGGTGGCAGTGGGTGTGGCGGGTTTGTTTATGGAAACACACCCAGACCCCAACAAGGCCATGAGCGACGGGCCCAACGCTGTGCCCTTAAAACACATGAAAGCGCTGCTGGAGACCCTGCTTGAGCTTGACCGTGTGACAAAGAAAAACGGTTTTCTCGAAAATAATTTTGGAGTTTGATTCATGCCTTCTGCCTACATCATTGCCAACGTCACAGTGACGAACCCGGAACAGTATGCCGAGTACCGAAAGCTGTCGACAATTGCAGTTCAAGCCCACGGTGCAGAATTTTGCGTGCGCGGCGGTGCGGTTGAAGTGCTAGAAGGCGACTGGACACCTGACCGGGTAGTGGTGCTTAAGTTTCCGTCTGTTGAACAAGCCAAGGCCTACTACCACTCGGTTGAATACACAGCCGCCATTCAGGCGCGCCAGGGTGCATCGGTGATGCGCATGGTCGTGGTTGAAGGCGTCTGATTTTTTCTTTTTTAGAATCTTTTCTTGAATCTTTTTGAAAGCCAATAAATGAGCGCTATTGTTGACATCGTCGGTCGTGAAATTCTGGACAGCCGGGGCAACCCGACGGTTGAATGTGATGTGCTGCTGGAGTCCGGCGTCATGGGCCGCGCCGCTGTGCCGTCGGGCGCTTCTACGGGCTCGCGCGAGGCGATCGAGCTGCGCGATGGCGACAAAGGGCGCTACCTGGGCAAGGGCGTGCTCAAGGCCGTTGAGCACATCAACACCGAAATTTCTGAAGCCATTTTGGGTCTGGACGCCAGCGAGCAGGCGTTTTTGGACCGCACGCTGATTGACCTGGACGGCACCGATAACAAGTCACGCCTGGGTGCCAACGCGATGCTGGCTGTCAGCATGGCCGTGGCGCGCGCTGCGGCTGAAGAAGCTGGCTTGCCGCTGTACCGTTACTTTGGTGGAAGCGGCGGCATGCAAATGCCCGTACCGATGATGAACGTCATCAACGGCGGCGCGCACGCCAACAACAACCTGGACCTGCAAGAGCTGATGATCATCCCGATCGGTGCGCCCAGCTTTCGTGAAGCCGTACGTTATGGCGCCGAAGTGTTTCATGCACTGAAGAAGATTATCAGCGACAAGGGCATGAGTATTGCCGTGGGCGACGAAGGCGGCTTTGCCCCGAACGTGGCGAACCACGAAGCCGCGATCCAGATGATTCTGGAAGCGATTGACAAGGCTGGTTTTGTCGCTGGCGAGCAAATTGCGCTGGGCCTGGACTGCGCGGCATCAGAGTTTTACAAAGACGGCAAGTACGTGCTGGGCGCTGAAGGGCTGAGCCTGGACGCGACCGAGTGGACCAACATTTGGCCACCTGGGTTGACAAATACCCGATCATCAGCATTGAAGACGGCATGGCCGAAGGCGACTGGGACGGCTGGAAAATTCTGACTGAGCGCCTGGGCAAAAAAGTGCAGTTGGTGGGCGACGACTTGTTTGTCACCAACACTAAAATTTTGAAAGAAGGCATTGACAAACACATTGCCAATTCCATCCTCATCAAAATCAACCAGATCGGCACGCTGACCGAAACTTTCGCCGCCATTGAAATGGCCAAGCGTGCGGGCTACACCGCCGTCATTTCACATCGTTCAGGCGAGACCGAAGACACGACGATTGCCGACATTGCTGTGGGTACGAACGCCGGGCAAATCAAAACCGGCTCGCTGTCACGCTCAGACCGCATGGCCAAGTACAACCAGCTGCTGCGCATTGAAGAAGACCTGGGTGATGTGGCAACGTACCCTGGCCGTTCAGCCTTCTACAATTTACGCTGAAGCTGAGATCGCACTTTGGGAAACCGCGTCGTCCCTGCCATTTTGATTGCGCTTCTGGTGATATTTCACGCGCAACTCTGGATGGGCCGGGGCAGCATTCCCAATGTGCGTGACTTGCAGCAGCGGCTGACCGACCAGCAAGCCAAAAACACCAAAGCGCAAGCCAGCAACGACCAGCTCGCAGCCGAGGTGCGAGACCTGAAAGAAGGCCTGGAGATGGTCGAAGAAAAAGCGCGCTCCGAGCTGGGCATGGTCAAGCCCAACGAGATTTTTGTACAGGTCAATAAATAGTCATTTCATTTTCACATCGTTCGTGAACGCGAAAGCGAAGCGAAGACAGTACTGACGTACGGCTAACGAAGCCGACAAAGTGCAAGGATGATTTAGAAATGGAATTATTGAACGGCAGTCGGTGGTGGCTGCTGGCGATCAGGCTGGGTAAATATTTGCGCTGCATCCACCGGGTCAAACTCGTGTTGCGCGCCGCAAAATTCACACGTCACGCCCACGCTGCCGCGCTCGGCAATCACGCTTTCAACTTCCTCTGCGCCCAGGCCACGCAGCATGTTGGCGACGCGCTCGCGGGAGCAACTGCAGGCAAAGCTGGGCTGCAGAACTTCAAAGCGCGTGATGGGTTCTTCCCAAAACAGCCGATGCAAGATGGTGTCGGCATCGAGCGTCAATAATTCATCGCGCTTGAGTGTGGACGCCAGCAATGAAATGCGCTTGTAGTCTTCGTTCTTGCCAATCTGGTCTTCATTGGCATCGCTGTCCATCTTGCCTTCCAGATTGCCCTGCCCTTTGACGGGCAAGCGCTGAATCAGCAAGCCAGCCGCGACATGACCATCCGCCGCCAGAATCAGTTTGGTGTCCAGCTGCTCGCTTTGCAGCATGTAGTGCTCCAGCACCTCGCTGATGTTTTCAATCTTTTCGCGGCTGTCATTGAAC
>JANNYZ010000078.1:0-13815 GCA_031410335.1 Polaromonas sp.
TCGACATGGCTGGCATCGTAAATTTTGGGCAGATACGCTTCAGGCCATTTGCGGATACCGGGGATGCGAGAGCCCTCGCTGGGCTGCGCCCCCACTATCTGAATGGCCGGGTTTTGTTCTTTCAGGTAGCGCGACACGCCAGTGATCGTGCCTGTTGTGCCCATGGCGCTGACGAAGTGCGTCACTTTGCCTGCGGTATCCGCCCAAATCTCCGGCCCAGTCGTCTCGTAGTGGGCACGCGGGTTGTCCATGTTGGCAAACTGGTCCAGCACACGGCCCTTGCCTTCAAGCTGCATGCGTTCTGCCAGGTCACGCGCGCTTTCCATACCGCCACCCTTTGGGGTCAGCAGCAGCTCGGCGCCAAAGGCTTTCATGGTCTGGGCGCGCTCAATCGACAGGTCTTCCGGCATGATCAAAATCATCCGGTAACCCTTGATGGCTGCGGCCATGGCCAGTGCAATGCCGGTGTTGCCTGATGTCGCTTCAATCAGCGTGTCACCAGGCTTGATGTCACCGCGCTCTTCAGCGCGTTTGATCATCGCGATCGCGGGACGATCTTTGACAGAGCCAGCAGGGTTGTTGCCCTCCAGCTTGCCCAAAATCACGTTGCCGCGCTCTGCATTTTCTTTAGCGCCTATGCGCTGCAAACGGACCAACGGCGTTTTGCCGATGGCGTCTTCAAGGGTGGGGTAATTAGAAATGGAAGAGTTCATACCCGCTAATGTGCCATAATCATGGGCTGTATGCAGCGTCGCCCGGGTGGTGGAATTGGTAGACGCACGGGACTCAAAATCCCGCGCCGCAAGGCGTGCCGGTTCGATTCCGGCCCCGGGCACCACAGCTCTTTAGCTGTGGTTTGTTCTCAACGCAGTTACCAAGCCGCAACGGCTCCATCGGTACGCGGCTCCGTACCTCCACACAACACGCCGGCGGCGTTGCGCCAGATGATCTGGCCGCGTCCAAATGCCAGGCGATTGTTTTGCCACTTCACATCGTGGCCCCGCGCCGACAGGCCCCTGAACAGATGTTCTCCAGTGATGCTTTCGATGTTGACACCGAGGCCGCTGTCCCATTCCCAGCGTGGCGCATCCAGCGAGGCTTGTGGGTTCAAATGAAAGTCGACCGTGTTCATGACCATCTGCACGTGTCCTTGCGGTTGCATGAAGCCGCCCATCACGCCAAACGGCCCTACCGGTACACCGCCGCACGTCATAAAACCCGGAATGATGGTGTGGTACGGCCGCTTGCCGGGCCCGATGCAGTTGGGATGGTTGGGGTCCAATGAAAAGTTGTGTCCGCGGTTGTGCAGGCCAATGCCCGTGCCCGGCACCACCATACCGCTGCCAAAACCCATGTAATTGCTTTGAATGAAAGACACCATGTTGCCCTCGGCGTCGGCGGTGCTCAGGTAAACCGTGCCACCTGCTGGCGGTATGCCGGGTTGTGGCATTCGGGCCACGTCGACTATCAGCTTGCGCCGCTCATCTGCATAAGCATCTGACAGCAGATCTTTCACCGAAACACGCATGTGGGACGGCTCGGCAATATGGGCCAGGCCATCGGCAAACGCGAGCTTAATGGCCTCAATCTGGCGATGGTGGGTCAGTATCGTGTCACGTTCAGCAAAATCAAAACCCTTGAGCAGATTGAGTGCAATCAGCGCGACCAGTCCGTGACCGTTGGGTGGAATTTCCCAGACATCACAGCCGCGGTAGTTGACGCTGATGGGGTCCACCCAATCGACCTGGTAGGCCGCCAGATCCGCAGTGCTGAGATGCCCGCCCGAACCCTGCACAAACGCTGCAATTTTTTCAGCCAGTGCACCGCGATAAAAACTGTAGGCGTTGTCTTCAGCAATGGACTGCAATGTATTGGCATGGCCTTCCGAACGCCACAGCTCGCCAGCCTCGGGGGCACGCTCCGGCGCAAAGGTGTCAAACCACGACTGAAAATGCGGCGCTGTGAGCTGTTTGCGAAACAGCTTTGTGGCCTGTTGCCAGGCATAAGCCACCGATGGCGACACGGGGAAACCATCACGCGCGTAGCCGATGGCCGCAGCCATGGATGTCGTCAAAGGCAATTTGCCAAAGCGCTGCGCCATGGCGGCCCACGAGGCCGGTGTACCGGGCACGGTCACGGCCAGCGGGCCGTACTTGGGCATCTCTGTGTGGCCCAGTTGGGTAAAGCTTTGCAGAGTGCTGTTGGTCGCGGCAGGCCCGCTCGCGTTCAGGCCGTGCAACTTGCCCCCATGCCATACCAGCGCAAACGCGTCACCACCAATGCCATTGGCTGTGGGCTCCAGCACGCTCAGAGCCGACGCCGTGGCGATGGCCGCGTCAATGGCGTTGCCACCGGCCTGCAAAACCTGAAGGCCCGCTTGCGCGGCAAGAGGCTGGGATGTTGCAACCATGCCGCGCTGGGCGTACACAACGTTGCGACGCGATGGGTAGGGGAAATGCTGGGCATCAAAAGACAACATGCACGAAACCTTCAAGTTATTTGTGTTTGGGGTCGAGCGCATCGCGCAGGCCATCACCCAAGAGATTGAATGACAGCACCAGTAAAAATATCGACACACCCGGCCATATAGCCATCCAGGGTGCGTTGTCGACATAGTTTTTGGCGGTGTTCAGCATGCTGCCCCAGCTTGGCGCTGGCGGCTGCTGGCCCAGGCCGAGAAATGACAAGCTGGCCTCGGCAATGATGGCTGCAGCAATCGCCAGGGTGGCTTGCACGATCAGCGGTGGCAGGATGTTGGGAAGAATATGGCGTAAAGCAATTCGCCAGGGCGGGTTGCCGACGGCGCGTGCCGCTTCAACAAAATCTTCCACCTTGACCGACAGAACCTGGCCCCGCGTCAGGCGAATGAAGATGGGCGTTGACGACACCCCGATCGCAATCATGGCGTTGGTCAGGCTGGGGCCCAAAAACGCGGCAAGTGCAATGGCCAAAATCAGAAACGGCACGGCCAGCATGGAGTCGGTAAAGCGCGAAATCGCACCGTCGACCCAGCCACCCACGTAACCCGCAAGCAGCCCGATCGGCACACCCAAAGCCATGGCAATGCACACAGACACCAGCCCCGCAAGCAGCGACGCACGCGCGCCCCAGATCACACGCGACAGCACATCGCGGCCAATTTCATCGGTGCCAAAAAAGTACTCCGTGCTGGGTGCCTTGCGCACCGCGCTCCAACTGGTTTGAAGCGGGTCTTGTGGCGAGATCACGGGTGCAAACACAGCAGTCAGTACAAAAGCCAGCACAATGGCCAGACCCAGCATCGCACCACGACGGCGCACCAGGCGCAACAGCGCTCGCCGTGCTGGCGAGAGTTCACGCGGCTGGGCCGCAGGCGTTATCTGAATCGGGACAGCGCTCATGACCTATCCCCTCAGCCGTGGGTTGACAAAAAAGTAAGCCAGGTCTGCCAGCAGATTGAGCAGGATGTAAACCGTGGATGTAAACAGCACCACGCCCTGCACCACCGCGTAGTCGCGGTTGAACACCGCATCCACAATCAGTTTGCCAAAACCGGGAATCGAAAAAACCTGCTCGGTCAGCACGGCCCCTGACAGTAGCGTGCCAAACTCCAGCGCCCCCAGCGTGATGATGGGGGTCATGGCGTTGCGCAATGCATGCTTGAGCACCACCTTGCGCTCGGACAAGCCTTTGGCGCGTGCCGTTCGCACATAGTCAGCATTCAGAACCTGCAGCATGGCGCTGCGGGTGTGGCGCATCAGCACGGCTGCAATCGCATTGCCCAACACGAAAGCCGGCATGATCATGGCTGCAAGATTGGCCTTGAGGTCTTCAAAAGGACTGACATAACCTGATGCCGGCAGCCAGCCGAGCGACACTGAAAAAAGCAGGATCAGCAAAATGCCGAGCCAAAAATTAGGCGTCGACAAGCCCCACAGCGCAACAATGTTGGCAACATAGTCCCAGGCCGAGTCCTTGGCCACTGCTGAAACAATGCCGGCAGGAATGCCAATCACCAGTGCAATCACCATCGCCATCCCCGCCAGTTGCAGCGTGACCGGAAGCTTTTCCTGAATCAGTTCGAGCACCGGTTTTTGAATCCGCAACGACTCGCCCAGATCTCCCTTGAAAACACCCCCTATCCAGTAGGCATAGCGCACCGGCAGTGGCTCATCGAGGTGCATCTTCTTTTGCAGATACGCAATGACTGTCGGGTCCTGGTCTTCGCCAGCCAGCATGATGGCCGGGTCGCCCGGCAGCAATTGCTGCAAGCCAAAAATAATGATGGTGACAAAAAAAACCGTCGGTATCAGGGCGACCAGTCGCTTGAGGAGGTAGCTGAGCATGATGGTGTTTCAGGATGACAAGCAGTGCTGACGTTTACTTGAATTGCAACCCTTGCACGCGCATCAGGCCGTCAGGGATGGCACGCACCCCCGTCAGCTTTTTGTTGTAAGCCCACAGCCAGTTGCGGTGAAACAGGTAAACAACGGGACGGTCCTTGCCAACCTGTGCGGCAACCTGCTCGAAGATCTTCGAGCGCTCTGCCGGGTCGCGCACGCTGCGCGACTTGCTGAGCAGCTCATCCACCTCAGGCTTGCAGTAGCCAGCATAGTTGAGCGGCTGCTTGCAGCCATGAAAACTGAACAGGTTTCCGTCCGGATCAGCCCGGCCGCTCCACGCCAGGATGTAAGCGTCAAACTGCCCCTTGTCTGCCAGGTTCAGCGAGGTCGCGAACTCGGTCGATTGAATCTTCACATCGAAACCCGCCTCTTTTGCCATCGCCTGCACGACCTGCGCCACACGCTGGCCATCCGAGGTTGTGGGCGTCATCAGGGTAAAGACCGGGTTCACCACACCAGCCTCCTTCAGCAGGGCCTTGGCTCTGGCGACGTTACGCTTGGGCAGCGGGACGTTTTTGGCATAAAAACTGTTATTCGGCGGCAACCACTGATTGCCCGGTGTCGCCTCGCCGTCCATGGCCACCTGCACGATACCGGCGCGGTCCAGTGACAGCTCAAAAGCCTCACGAACACGTGGGTCACGGCCCAGCGGATTTTTTTGCGCCTGGTCGCTCTTGCCAGTATTGATGGTGATGCCCTGGTAGCCCAACTCAGTGATGCGTGCTATCTGGAAACGGCTGTCTGCCTTGATTTGCGGAATGTCTGATGGCGCCACGCGCTCAATGAAGTCAAGCTGCCCGGAGCGCAGGTTGGCCAGTCGTACTGTTGCATCCACAACGGGCTGAAAGATCACCTTATCGAAGTGAACGTTAGCCTTGTTCCAGTAGTTGTTAAAACGCTCCAGCACGATACGGTCTTGCGCCACGCGTTCCGTAAAACGGAACGGCCCTGAACATACCGGCTTGCTGCCAAAGCTGGTCGGGTTTTCCTGCGCGGCCTTGGGCGACACCATCATGCCAGCGCGGTCGGCAAGCACCGACAACAGCGGCGCAAACGGTGCAGACATGTTCAGGCGAACGGTCAGGTCATCCAGCGCATCCACACTGACGACTGGCGCCAACTCACCACGGCGATTGGAGCCCGCCAGGTTTTTATGCCGTTCGATATTGAACTTGACAGCAGCCGCATCAAATTTCTCGCCGTCATGAAACGTCACACCCGGACGCAGCTTCATGATCAGAATCTTGTTATCGGGGGACCATACCCAAGACGTGGCCAGTTGCGGGACGATGTTGAGCTTTTCGTCAATGTCAATCAACTTGTCGCATAGCGATGAAAAAACAATGCGCCCGACGAAGCTGCGCGCCATGGTCGGGTCCAGCACGTCCGGGTCTTCGGCCAGGCCAATGCGCAGGGTTTGCGCCTGTACGCCGGTCATCAAGAGTGTGGACGCAATGGCAATCGCGGCACTGGCCCGCTTGGCAATGCGCCCTGTGAGTGGCAGTAATGCAGATTTTTTCATGGCAATTTCCTGGTTGATAAATATTTTTTGGGGGACTTGTTGAGAAAATTCAGGCCAGCGCAGCATCTGTCTTGGCCTGAAAAGCAGCCTGCAACTTTTGCAGGCGCAGATTGGGCGGCGGTGCAACATGGGCAAATGATGCCGACGCCGCAATCTCGGTCCAGAAATGACAGGCAACGCTGTGACCACCCTCGTTTTTCAAAGCCGGGACTTCTTCGGAGCATCGCTCGCGCGCATGCGGGCAACGTGTATGAAAGCGGCAGCCCGGCGGTGGATTGATCGGATTGGGGACGTCACCCTGCAGCACGATGCGGTCGCGCTTTGCGCCCGGCTCAGGCAAGGGAATCGCTGACAGCAGAGCCTGCGTGTAGGGATGTCGGGGCTGCGCAAACAGGCTCTTCTTGTCAGCGTACTCAACAATCTGGCCCAGGTACATGACCGCCACATGCGACGAAATATGTTTGACCACTGCCAGGTCGTGCGCGATAAAAATATACGACAACCCGAGACGCTTTTGCAGGTCCTGCATCAGGTTCACAACCTGCGCCTGGATGGACACGTCCAGCGCCGACACCGGCTCATCACACACGATCAATCGCGGCTCGACGGCCAGCGCCCTGGCAATGCCGATACGCTGGCGTTGTCCGCCCGAAAACTCATGCGGGTAGCGCTGAAGGTATTGCGGTGCCAGGCCCACCAGGTCCAGCAACTCGGCGGCACGTTCGCGGTGGCGTCCTTTGGCAAGGCCATGCAGCGCGAGCGGCTCGCTCAGGGTTTGCTCAACCGTCATGCGCGGATTGAGCGAGGAATACGGGTCCTGAAAAATCATTTGCAAGCTGCGCCTTCTGGCGCGCATCTCGACCGGCTTCAGGCTTGTCAGGTCTTCACCATCAAACCAGACGGTGCCGGATGTTGGTTCCAGCAGGCGCAACACCAGCCTGCCGGCCGTTGACTTGCCGCAACCAGACTCGCCGACCAACGCCATGGTGTCGCCTGCAGCCAGTTCAAAATCAAGGCCATCAACCGCATGAACCACGGCCTTGTCACGGCCAAACAGGCCTTTTGCAACCGGGAAATGCTTGACCAGGTTTTCAACGCGCAACAGGGGTTTGCCGAGCGTCATAACGCCCCCTCCGCTACGGCTTCAGCCGACATACCAAGGTCAAACTCAAGCGGTGCTTTCCAGCAGGCGGCTTCATGCCCTCCCCCGACATCGACGAGCGGTGGCTGGGCTGTGCGGCAATGGTCATCCGCAAAAGGACAACGCGGCGCGAAACGGCAACCCGTCAAGCCACTCATGGGCGTAGGCACCTGTCCGTCAATGGCGGCAAGCCGGGTCTGCTCGAGGTGCAGTTTCGGGATCGACCCCAGCAGACCAATGGTGTAGGGATGCTGCGGCTGGTCAAACAGGCGTGCCACACTGGCGCGCTCGACAATGCGGCCGCTGTACATCACAACCACGTCATCAGCCAGTTCGGCAATCACCCCCAGGTCGTGGGTAATGAGCATGATCGCAGTGCCGGTTTCTTCGCGCAGGGTTCGCATCAGTTCCAGCACCTGGGCCTGGATGGTCACATCCAGTGCGGTGGTCGGCTCGTCTGCAATTAGCAGGGCCGGCTGGCTTGACAGCGCCATGGCAATCATGACGCGCTGGCGCATGCCGCCCGACAACTTGTGCGGATATTCATCAATGCGCCGCTCGGGCGACGGAATGCGCACTCGGCGCAACATTTCAATCGCGTGCTGACGTGCATCATCGTGCCCGAGATTGCTGTGGCAACGTATTCCTTCAATCAGCTGGTCACCTATCGTGAAGGCCGGGTTGAGTGACGTCATCGGCTCCTGAAAAATCATGGCGATGCGGTTGCCCCGCAAGGCACGCATGCCGGCCGCAGGCAACTGTGTCAGATCCACGCCATCAAAGGTGATCGAGCCGGCCGCTATGCGGCCTTGGCCCTTGGCGAGCAAACCCATGATGGACAGGGAGGTTACGCTTTTGCCGCAGCCGGACTCTCCGACGATACCCAGCGTTCGCCCGGCCTGCACAGAAAAACTGATGTCGTCCACGGCTGTCAATTCACCGCCCTCGACCTTAAAGCGTGTCGACAGACCCTTGACTTCGAGCAAGGCACTCATGCCGCTACCTCGCTGGCCGCTTTGCGCGCTGCATGAAAGCGTTCGATTTTTGCCTCAATCTGCTGCCGGTCTGTCGTGCCTGACGGATGTTCACGGCTGGGCAAGCAGGTGACAAACGGCTGAAACCGCTGGAGGCTGACGTCGTACAGACGTTGCAGCTCCATGATGGGTTCGACGTGGTCGTCTACCCGTATATCCAGCGCCGGATAGTCCTGGCCATTGAAAACAACCAGCGCCGCTGCCTGTTTGCCGCGCTTGTCGCCGCCCGCAGCCTCACCGGCCGCCAGCGCTGTCAACAAGCGCTGCGCAAAGGACAAGGCGGTGTTGACCGCATAACTGGCCGCGGTCGCTTCAATCACCTGCGGACCAGCCAGCATGTTGCCAGCCACAGAAAACCCGTCCCGCAGGGTGTGCCCGCACCAGTCGATGCATTCGGCGCCGGTATGTGCAGCACCACGGCCCAGCGCGTCAACCATGTGAAATTGCCGGTGTGCGCTGCCGGCGTCTGTTGCCAAAAGATCAGCCAGCAGCTCCGCAGGCTCGCGTCGTTGGGCCATACCCGCAAGCGCAGGCGCGGCCAGCAAAGGATTGACAAGCGCCTGCGTCGCCAGCGCACCCACACCGCTTTGGGCATGCGGACACAAGGCACCTACCGCAAAAAATTTGCTGGCAACGGCTACACCAAAGTGGCCGTTGCCGTCACGCGCAACAATGGACCAGGTCATGAATTTTTTTCAAACAATAAAAGCGGATATTTCGAAAAGCGGCGCTGAACGGGGCAACTCCATGCCTCAAGGATGGCCCAGTAACGATATTTTAGTATGGGTACTTATTATCTTGTTCTGCAAGACCGTCAGACTAGCAAGAGACAGGCCATGCGTTGCTGTAATAACCCCTGAATTTGCCTCAAAAATGAACCAAAATACAATATTCTAGGCGCATTTTAATGCTCCAGACCAATGAATATGTGCGCAAGCAGCTTCTGAATTAATAGCACTCAAGCTTTCACTATTCTTCCTTCAATCCTACGCTGACGGTCGGGTAGCGCAGTTTCAGGCGCAGTTCCCGTTTCATACGCTGGTTGTCCAGCCTGCGCGATTCGCTCATGAAGCTCAGCTGCATGGCTGGCAATTGCGCTGCTGCCTCCTGCCGCGCCAGGCGCGGCGGGCGCGGCAACCCATACAAGTCGGCGGCCAGGTCAAAGTAGTCGCCCATTTTCAGGTCGGTGTCGTCGCTGGCGTTGGTGATGCGCTGCGGCTTGCCGCGCCACAGGGCGGCCAGGCACGCGCGTGCCAGGTCGTCAGCGTGGATGTGGTTGGTGTACACATCGTCACCCGCCGCCAGCACGGGCGTGCCTTTGAGCAAGCGCCCGAGCGGCGTGCCGCCTTCGCGGTCAGGCGCATAGATTCCCGGAATGCGCAAAATGTGCACCGGCACAGCCGCGCTTCGGCCAAACCAGCGCAGTTGCGCCTCGGCATCGACACGGCGGTGGGCGCGCGAGGTGTCTGGCTTGACGGGCCGGGTCTCGTCAACCAGCAAGCCCTGGCAGTCACCATACACGCCACTGGTAGAGCCGTAAACGATGTCCTGCGGCAACGTGCGCAGCCGCAATGCCTGCAGCAAGGCACGGGTGCGGGGGTCGCTTTTGGCGTGAGGGTCGTCGTTGGGGGGCGGTGCCAGATGCACCACCCGCGTGGCCAGGCCAGCCAGCCGCTTGAGGCTGGCAACCTTGTCCAGGTTGCCCAGCAAGGGCGTGATGTTTCGGGAACGCAACTCCGCAACGCGGTCGCTGGACGATGTCAGCGCCATAACCTTGACGCTGGCTGGCAGCAAGCGCACCACACGCAGGCCCACGTCACCACAACCGATGATCAAAATACGTTGGCGTCGAAAGCGTGCGGGCAGCGCACCGAGGGGATTTGAATTTGAAGGCAAAATTAGGTCAAGCGTAATAAATCGCCGCCGTGAGCGACCAATCAGAAGTACAGACATCAAGCATAACGAACAGGATAAGCGACTATGAGTTTTAACATCACCGTGCAGCCCAGCGGACGCATTTTTACTGCCGAGCCCGACCAAGCGCTGCTGTCAGCCGCCATTGCCCAGGGCATTGGCATGCCCTACGGCTGCAAGGACGGCGCTTGCGGGTCCTGCAAATGCAAAAAACTGCAAGGCACCGTGGTGCAAGGCACGCACCAGCTCAAGGCGCTGTCGCCTGAAGAAGCCGAACAAGGTTTTATTCTGACCTGCTGCGCGACTGCGCTGTCAGATGTGGTGCTGGAGTCCCGTCACGTGACCGACGAAAGCGCGTTCCCGATCAAAAAAATGCCCACCCGCGTGGCCAGCTTGGCCAAAGCCTCACATGACGTGATGGTGGTGCGACTGCAGTTGCCTGCTGCTGATGTCTTCAAGTACCACGCGGGCCAGTATGTTGAATTTTTGCTGCGTGATGGCGACCGGCGTGCCTACTCAATGGGCAATGCTCCGCACACGCAAGCTGAAACACCGCAAGTCGAGCTGCACATTCGCCACATGCCGGGCGGCAAGTTCACAGACCACGTGTTCAGCGCCATGAAGGAAAAAGAAATTCTGCGGGTTGAAGGTCCGTTCGGCAGTTTTTACCTGCGCGAAGACAGTGCCAAGCCGATGGTGCTGCTGGCATCGGGCACTGGCTTTGCGCCCATCAAGGCCATCATCGAGCACATGCAGTTCAAGGGCATCACGCGCCCCGCCGTGCTGTACTGGGGCGGTCGCCGCCCGGCTGATTTGTACCTGCACGACTGGGTGCTGGGCAAAGTGGCCGAGATGCCAAACCTGACGTATGTGCCCGTCGTGTCAGACGCGCTACCTGAAGATACGTGGACTGGCCGTACCGGCTTTGTTCACAACGCAGTGTTGCAGGATGTTGCTGATCTGTCAGCCCACCAGGTGTATGCATGCGGCGCGCCTATCGTCGTGGACTCGGCGCAGGCCGCTTACATCAAGGCCGGACTGCCTGAAGACGAGTTTTATGCTGACTCGTTTGTGACAGAAAAAGACAAGGCACAAGCTACGGCATAAAGCTGCGTCCATAAAAAAGCCCCGCAACTAAACATCGCGGGGCTTTTTTCGTTTGAGCTACTGGCGCTTTATTTGGCAGCGACTGGCGCTGTCTTTTGGCGATCGTGCTTTTGGCGATAAATCGCCTTGCTGGCGTTATTTTGCTCGCGCTCAATCTTGCGGCGCTCTGCCTTGGTCACTTTGCCGTCGGCTTTCGCAGCCAGCTTGTCAGCTTCAATTTTGGTTTCGCGCTTGTCAAGCTTGGTCGCTTCTTTCTGGGTCAACGCACCAGAGGCAATGCCCTGGTCAATGCGCTTTTCCTGGTTGGCCTGGCGCTGGTCAATCTTCGGCGTCGCCAGTGGGTCTTTGGGTGCAACAGGAGCCGCTGGCGCCTGGGCGAAAGCAGATGCGCCAACTGTCAGTGCCAATGCAGCGATCAGGGTTTGAATCTTCATGATGTGTCTTTCAAAACGGTTTGATAAAGAGTGACTGCACAAAACATGAAGCTTTAAATGTCATTTTCAGCCTCATGGCAAAACAACGCCCTACATACGAGCTACGCGGACAACTGATTTGTAAAGTTTGTGTAATGGAATCCCATAAGACCTGTGCGCAGCAGAATTTGCAACAATCGATTCATGACTCAAAAACACCACAAACCCTTCAAACTTCTGGCAGCCATCACCCTCTTATTCGCAGCCACCACCGTTTTTTCGCAAACCAAAATCACCCGCCTCATCGTGCCCTACGCACCTGGCGGCCCGATTGATGTGACGGCGCGCTTGATGGCAGAACGCGTCAAGGACACACTGGGCACCGTCATCATTGACAACAAACCCGGCGGTGGCGGCAACATTGGTGCAGACGCCATTGCCAAGGCCGCGCCAGACGGCATGACCATTGGCATTGCAGCCGTGGCCACAAACGCGATCAATCCGTGGCTTTACAGCAAGATGCCTTACAACGCCGCAACAGACTTTGCCCCCATCACGCAAATGCTGCGCGTGCCGAATGTGCTGGTGATCAACGCTGACACAGCCGCACGTTTAAGAATCAACACCCTGGCCGACCTGATCACATACGCCAAAGCCAATCCCGCCAAACTCAACTACGCCAGCGGCGGCAACGGCAGTGCCGGGCATCTGGCTGGGGAGATGTTCAAGGCGCAAGCCGGCGTTTATGCGGTTCACATTCCGTACAACGGCGGCAACCCGGCGCAACTGGCGTTGCTCAGCGGTCAGGTCGACTTCACCTTTGACAACCTGGCCACCGCGTCAAGCAACATCAAGGCAGGCAAACTGAAAGCCCTGGCCGTGACCACCGCCAAGCGCAGCGCGCTGTTACCCGAAGTGCCTGCGGTGGCGGAGACGTTAAAGGGTTTTGAAATTGACACTTGGTGGGGCTTGGTGGCCCCTGCGGGAACGCCCGCTGATGTTGTGGCCAAGCTGAATGCTGCGTTTGTTGCGGCTTTAAATTCACCTGAAGCAAAGACGCGGTTTGCTGCCTTGATGGCTGAGCCGGTGGCGTCGTCGCCCGAACAGTTTGGCGCTTTTATGAAAAGTGAGCTGGGGAAGTATGAGAAGGTGGTGAAGGCTTCTGGGGCCAAAGTTGATTGATGTTTCGGCTTTTTCAGGTGCTTTTAGGGCTGTAGGCCAGTCAATATGTGCGCTAACAGCTCCTGAATTTATAGCAATATTTTCATTTTTGGCTGCGCAAGAATCATAAAAACTCACTCCCCCAGGTAAGCAGCGCGAACCCTGGGGTCACTGAGCAGCTCTTTGGCGTCCCCATTCATCGTCACAGCGCCCGACTCCATCACGTAACCCCGGTCTGCAATGCCTAGAGCCCGGCTGGCGTTCTGCTCGACCAATAAAATCGTCACGCCCTGCGCGGACACATCCCGCACGACTTCAAATATCTTGTCCACCATGATGGGGGACAAACCCATGGAGGGTTCATCCAGCAACAGCACCTTGGGCCGACTCATCAACGCGCGGCCCATGGCCAGCATTTGCTGTTCGCCGCCGCTCATGGTGCCAGCCAGTTGGTCCTTGCGTTCACGCAGGCGCGGGAAGATGGTGAACATCTTTTCCATGTCCGCCGCAATCTCGGCTTTGTCATTGCGGATGTAAGCACCCATCTGCAGGTTTTCGGTGATGGTCATGCGGGCAAACACGCCGCGCCCTTCAGGCACCATGGCCAAGCCGTCCCTGACAAGGTCCCAGGCGCCTTTGCCTTTGATGCTTTTACCCAGGTATTCAATGTCCCCACCAGCCAGCGGCAGTGAGCCAGTTATGGCTTTCATCGTCGTGGTTTTGCCTGCGCCGTTGGAGCCAATCAGGGTGACAAGTTCGCCTTCGTTGACATGCAGGTCAACGCCCTTGACGGCCTTGATACCGCCGTAAGCGACTTGCAGGCCGGTGATTTTTAAAAGTGTCTGACTTGTTGTTTTTGTCATGGTTTTTCTCAGTGACCCGAACCCAGATACGCAGTGATCACTTTTTCGTTTTTCTGGACGTCCGCCGGCAGCCCCTCGGCAATCTGCTTGCCATAATCGAGTACGGTGACGCGGTCACAAAGGCCCATCACCAGCTTCACGTCATGCTCGATCAGCAAAATCGTGCGATTGTCCTTGCGAATCTGGTCAATCAGTTCGCGCAGCTGTACCTTTTCGGTCGCGTTCATGCCGGCAGCGGGCTCGTCCAGCGCAATCAGTTGCGGGTCGGTAGCCAGTGC
>JANNYZ010000079.1:0-2034 GCA_031410335.1 Polaromonas sp.
TGGCATGCCCAAGGAAGTACAGGACGCGCTGGCAGCGGCTGTGCCCTTCCCGAGCCGCCTGGGCACGCCGGAAGACTACGCCAAGCTGGCCAAACATATTTTTGAAAACGACATGCTGAACGGCGAAGTGATTCGCCTCGATGGCGCGATTCGCCTGGCACCGCGTTGACATTCGCTTGCTATATATTCAGGAGCTGCTCGCGCAATAATTCATTGGCCTAGCGACCTAAAGTACTCCCTACAAACCATCTAAACGGCTTGTTTCAAGCTTTTTGATGGTTTTTTTATGCCCGGCGTAACATGGCGGCTGGCTTTTGTTCAATGAGGATGCACCATGAAACGCTTGTTTACCACCGTCGCCCTGGCCGCTTTGATGGCCGCCTGCGCCACCGCCCCGGTCCCGTTTGTTTACACCGCCCCGGCGCAGCCTGAAGGCGCATCGGGCTACACATCCAAGCCCGGTTGGGCCACCACCAAATTTGCCGTGGCTGCCGCCAACCCGCTGGCCACTGATGCCGGCTTGCAGGTACTGCGCGCAGGTGGTTCGGCGATTGACGCTGCGGTCGCAGTGCAAATGGTGCTCACGCTGGTAGAACCGCAATCCAGCGGCATTGGCGGCGGCGCATTTTTGCTGCATTCAACCGGCGGCAAAGTCGAGGCCTTTGACGGCCGCGAAACCGCACCTGCTGGCGCTGATGAAAAGCTGTTCATAGGCGCTGACGGCAAACCCATGGCGTTTTATGACGGCGTGGTCGGTGGCCGTTCCGTCGGCGTGCCGGGCACCGTCAAGATGCTGGAAGCTGCGCATAAACAATACGGCAAGCTGCCGTGGGCGCAGCTGTTTGTACCGGCCATCACGCTGGCTGAAGGCGGTTTTAAAGTCAGCCCCCGCCTGGCCACGCTGCTGGCGAGCGAAGTACATTTGAAAAAAGACCCGTCGGCAGCCGCGTTTTATTACAAGCCTGATGGCAGCGCGCTGGACGCAGGCACCTTGTTGAAAAACCCGGCCCTGGCCGATGTGCTGCGGCAAATTGCCGCCAAGGGTGCCAGCGCCATGCATGAAGGCACCATCGCCCAGGCCATGGTGACCAAGGTGCAGGGCCACCCGACCAACCCCGGCAAGCTGGCCCTCAGCGACCTGGCCAGCTACCAGGTCAAAAAGCGCGAACCAATTTGCAGCGACTACGCCGCCGCACACAGCGCCTACAAGATTTGCGGCATGCCGCCACCCAGCTCGGGCGCTATTGCTGTGGGGCAAATCTTGGGTATTTTGGCCAACACCAACGCAGCCACCATACCGCCAGCAACGGGCATGGGCGGTGTGCCGGGTACAACGGCGCAAACCCCATCAGCCGACTGGCTGCACCTGTACACAGAAGCGTCACGCCTGGCCTTTGCCGACCGGGCCCAGTACCTGGGCGACCCTGACTTTGTAACGGCCCCCGGCGGCAACTGGATGAGCCTGCTAGAACCCGGTTATTTGGCCGAGCGCGCCAAACTGATTGCCCAGCAGCCCGGCGGCCAAAGCATGAAAACCGCCAAACCCGGCGTACCCGGCCCGGTTAAAACCGCTTACGCCCCCATGCCAGACCAGCCCGAATACGGCACCTCACACATCAGCATCATTGACGGCTACGGCAACGCGATTGCCATGACGACCACGATTGAAGACGCCTTTGGCGCGCGACAGTTGACCGATGGCGGCACTGGAAAAGCAGGCGGCTTTTTGCTGAACAACGAGCTGACAGACTTCAGCTTTGCGCCCGCTGATGCGGAAGGCAAACCGGTTGCCAACCGCGTGCAGCCCGGCAAACGCCCACGTTCGTCGATGGCGCCTACGCTGGTATTTGACAAAACCACAGGCCAAATTGTGATGAGCGGCGGTAGCCCTGGCGGCGCGCTGATCATCCACTACACCACCAAGGTGCTGTACGGCACGCTGAACTGGGGGCTGAACGCACAGCAGGCCATTGACCTGCCCAACTTCGCCTCATTGAACGGCCCCAGCCTGCTGGAAGAAAAGCGCTTCACCCC
>JANNYZ010000080.1:0-6131 GCA_031410335.1 Polaromonas sp.
TGGACCTGGGAACATCAAGCCATGACGCGTGCAAGATTTGTGTTGGGCGCCGAGCCGCTGCGTCAGCAGTTCGAAAAAATCCGTGAAGGTGTTATCACCGCGCCACGCGATGCGGCCTTGCTGCGCGCGGAGATTGTGGCCATGCGTGACAAGGTGCGCACAGCACACCCCATCAAAGGCGATTTGTTTGATGTCAAGCACAGCGCAGGCGGCATGGTGGACGCCGAATTCGCGGTGCAGTACCTGGTGCTGTCCCAATCAGCGCAGCACCCGGGCCTGATCGCAAATGTGGGAAACATTGCCCTGCTGCAGCGGGCTGAAGCGGTGGGCTTGTTGCCGCCAGGCGTGGGGCAGGCGGCGGCCATGGCTTACCGTGCACTGCGCCGCGTGCAGCACGAGGCGCGACTGAACGAAGCGCCAACCCAGCTGGTCCCTGGCGAGCTGCAGGCTGAGCGCGCTGCTATCGCTGCACTGTGGTCGGCTGTTTTCACCGTAGCTCGCCCGGGCTCAGAACCCTAAGCCTTACTGATTTCGGGTTATTTTGGGGCTGGGGGCTGATAAGCCAGCAAAATACGCCTTTGTTTGCCATTCATGCAACCCAACGCCCATGGGCCTTCATTTGTCTGATTCCCTTCCCGTTTCTGCACCTGTTGCCGGTCTTCCGGTTCGGCGCCTGCTTGCCTGCACGGCGCTGGTCTTGCTGTCAGCACTGGCGGTGTTGGGCTTGGGTGGGTGTGCCGCCAACGCGCCGCCCGCCACGGTGGCGGTTGCCGCGCCGCCCCAGTGGTACGCGCCTTTGCCGCCCACCGCCGCGCAAACCACACCGGTTGTCAGCAGCAGCGCCACCAGCAGCTTGCCGCACAATGGCAGCCTGACCAGCCTGTCGCAGTGGTGGCAACAGCAAAACGACCCACTGCTGGTCGAGCTGATTGATGCGGCGCAACTGGTGAGTCCATCGGTCATTACAGCGCGCTCCAACATCCAGCAGGCGCAGGCATCGCAGGTGGTGTCGCAGGCGGCTTTACTGCCCACACTCGACGGGATCGGCGGCGTTAGCAGAAGTCTGAATGCACCCCTCAATCGAAACACCCCAGCTTTTCCCATCAATGCGGCCCAGGTTGGCTTGCAAACCAACTGGGAAATCGACCTGTTCGGCCAGAACGAGGCCAGCCTGAATGCTGACAAAGAGCGTTTTCTGGGCGCGCAGGCCCGGTGGCACGAAGCGCGCGTGCTGGTCGCGGCTGAAATCGCCAACCAGTATTACAACTTCCGCGCTTGCGAAAAGCAGTTGCTGGTGGTCGATGCCGATGTGCGGTCCAGGCTGCAAACCAGCCGCCTGAACGAGCAGCTTGCCAAGGCCGGCTTTGTGGCGCCCGCCACGGCGGGTTTGGCGCGGGCGACGGCAGCCGAAGGCAACAGCCGGTTGACACAGCAGCGTGCTGAATGCGAACTCGGCATCAAGGCCATGGCCAGCATGACCGCTTGGGCTGAGCCTGATTTGCGGCAAAAACTGGCGCAAGCCGCTCCTGCCCGCATTCAGCAGGGCATTGCCGATATTTCGAGCGTACCGGCCGAAGTGCTGGGCCAGCGGCCCGATGTCTATAACGCCGCACGCGAGTTGACGGCTGCCAGTTTTGAAGTCGGCAGCGCACGCGCCCAGCGCTACCCGCGCTTGAGCATCGGTGGCACGATTGCGCGCAACAAAACCAGCACGCGCGGCTTTACCCAGAATTACGACACCTGGTCGTTTGGCCCACTGTCCTTGACGATCCCGCTGTACGACGGCGGTGCCGCCGATGCCAACGTGGACGCCGCCAAAGCCCGGTACGAAGAGGCCGCCGGCAAGTACCGGGGCATCGTCAGGCAGGCCGTGCGTGAGGTTGAAGAAGCGCTGGTCAACCTGCAAAGCACAGCGGACCGCGGCGAAGACACGCTGGTGGCGACACTCGGCTACAGCGCCTCGTTTTCGGGCACCGAAGCACGTTACAAGGCCGGTTTGGCCAGCCTGGTGGAACTGGAAGAAGCCCGGCGCGTGCTGCTGGCGGCGCAAAGCGCGCTGGTCAGCCTGGAGCGTGAACGCCGTAGCGCCTGGATTGCTCTGTATCGCGCCTTGGGCGGCGGCTGGAGCACGGCTGCACCGCCTGCCACGCCCATGGTGTTTGGCATTCCCGAGGCGTTTTTGCCGGACTGGTAAGCCATTTGAAGCCATTCGACCCTGAAAGACTTTTAAAAAATACCCATGAACATTTTTCAACGCCCGCGCCGTTTGCCTCAATACGCTATTTTTTTAGTAGCTGTTGGCGCATGTATCTATTGGGTTGTAGCTATTTTTTCGTCCTCATCCAGTGCGGCTGACGATAAAAAACCGGCTGCGGCCAAACCGGCGCTGACGGTCAGCACCGTGCAGCCACTGATGCGGGAGCTGCCCCTTCGGCTGCCTGCCAACGGCAGCGTCACCGCGTGGCAAGAGGCCATCATTGGCAGCGAAGCCAACGGCTTGCGGCTGGTCAGCGTGAACGCCAATGTGGGCGACAAAGTGGCCAAAGGCCAGGTGCTGGCGACCTTTGCCGCCGAGCAGACGAGCGCCGAAGTGGCGCAGGCCCAGGCCAGCCTTGCAGAGGCCCAAGCCAATGCGCTGGATGCAGCCGTCAACGCCGACAAAGCCCGTACCCTGCAAGCCAGCGGCGCTTTGAGCGAGCAGCAGATCAACCAGTACACCACGCTGGACAAAAGCGCCAAGGCACGGCTGGAAGTGGCCAAAGCCGCGCTCGCCGTGCAGCGGGTGCGCCTGAAGCAAACCGCGGTGCTGGCGCCTGACAGCGGCGTCATTTCCAGCCGCAGCGCGACGCTGGGCGCGGTGGTGGGTAGCGGCACCGAGCTGTTCAAGATGATTCGTGGCGGGCGGCTGGAGTGGCGCGCTGAAGTCACCAGCACCGAAATGGCGGGCATCAAGCCCGGCACCCCGGTCATGGTCACGGCGGCCAGCGGCGCGCAGGTGGTGGGCAAAACGCGCATGATCGCCCCCACGGTGGACAGCACCAGCCGCAATGCACTGGTCTATGTTGACCTGCCTCCGAACGCCAACATCAAGGCGGGCATGTATGCCAAAGGTGAGTTTGTATTGGGCGCCAGCAATGTGTTGACGCTGCCGCAGCAGGCGCTGGTGCTGCGCGACGGCTTTACCTACGCCATGCGGCTGGAGCCGGGCAACAAGATCAGCCAGGTCAAGCTGCAAACCGGCCGCCGGGCCGGCGATGCGGTGGAGGTGCTGCAGGGTGCCAAAGTGGGCGAGCAATTTGTGGCCAGCGGCGCGGCTTTTCTGGCCGATGGCGACACCGTCAAGGTGGTGGCCGGGCCAGCAACCGCAGCGCAGGCACCCCTTACCGCCGCCAGCCTGGCAAGTGCCCCCCAAACCAAAAATTAGCTCCAAAACGGTCAAAAAACCGCTTTCTTACCTATTAAATCAGCCTCCAGACCAATGAATACATGCGCAAGCAGCTATTAAATAGATAGCATACTGGAACTCACATTTATGAACGTTTCCGCCTGGTGCATCCGTAACCCGATTGCCGCCATCATGTTTTTTGTCATGCTCTGCTTTGCAGGCGTGCTGGGCTACCAGAACATGAAGGTGCAGAACTTCCCCGACCTGGAAGTGCCCAACATCATCGTCAGTGCCAGCTTGCCCGGCGGCTCGCCGGCCCAGCTGGAGACCGAGGTGGCGCGCAAGATGGAAGGCGCGATTGCGTCGCTGCAAGGCCTGAAAAACATCTACACCAAGGTGCAGGACGGCGAAGTCACCAACACGGCCGAGTTCCGGCTGGAAAAGCCGAGCCAGGAGGCGCTGGACGAAACCCGCTCGGCCGTGCAGCAGGTGCGCGCTGACATGCCCGCTGACCTGCGCGACCCGGTGGTCAGCAAAATCAACATCTCGGGAGCGCCTGTGCTGGCCTACACCATCAAAAGCAGCGCGCTGGACGACGAGGCACTGAGCTGGTTTGTCGACGACACCCTGACCCGAAGTCTGCTGGCGGTACGCGGCGTCGGCTCAGTCACCCGGGTGGGCGGCGTGACGCGCGAGGTCCGTGTCGCTTTGAACGGCGCAAAAATGCAGGCCCTGGGTGTGAGTGCCACCACCGTGTCGCACCAGTTGCGGCAGGTGCAAATGGACACCTCGGGCGGCCGGGCCGATCTGGGCAGCAGTGAGCAGCCGCTGCGCACACTGGCCACGGTCAAATCGGCGGCAGAGCTGGCCGGGCTGGAGCTGTCGGTTGGGGAGGGCCGCAAGGTGCGTCTGTCGCAGGTGGCTGATGTGCAGGACACCACAGCCGAGCCGCGCTCGGCGGCGCGGCTCAATGGCGTGCCGGTGGTGGGCTTTGAGGTGTCCCGCTCCAAAGGTGCCAGCGAGGTGGAAGTGGGGCGCGGCGTTCGGGCGGCGCTGGCGCAGCTCAAAGTCAGCCACCCGGACATGGTTCTGAGCGAAGCCTTTGACTTTGTCACACCGGTCGAAGAGGAATACCAGGCATCGCTGACCCTGCTGGCCGAGGGCGCGCTGCTGGCGGTGCTGGTGGTGTGGCTGTTTTTGCGTGACTGGCGCGCTACTTTTGTCACGGCGGTAGCGCTGCCGCTGTCGGTCATTCCCGCCTTTATCGGCATGAACTATCTGGGCTTTTCCATCAATGTGGTGACGCTGCTGGCCCTCAGCCTGGTGATCGGCATTCTGGTGGACGACGCGATTGTGGAGGTGGAAAACATCGTGCGCCACCTGCGCATGGGCAAAACCCCCTACCAGGCGGCGATGGAGGCGGCCGACGAGATTGGCCTGGCCGTGATTGCCACCACCTTCACCCTGATTGCGGTGTTTTTGCCAACAGCTTTCATGAGCGGCATTGTGGGCAAGTTTTTCAAGCAGTTCGGCTGGACAGCATCGCTGGCCGTGTTTGCATCACTGGTGGTGGCCCGCATGCTCACGCCCATGATGTCGGCGTATCTGCTCAAGCCCATCGTTGACTACACCGAGAAAGACGGCGCAGTGATGCGCTGGTACATGCGCGCCAGCCGCTGGTGTTTGCAGCACCGCTGGTGGACGGCTTTGGCGGCGGGCGGGTTTTTTGTCGGATCGTTGATGCTGATACCGCTTTTGCCTACTGGCTTCATTCCGCCTGATGACAACAGCCAGACCCAGGTCTACCTGGAACTGGCGCCTGGCAGCAAGCTGGCCGACACACTTGTCGCTGCCGAATCCGCGCGCCAGCTTTTGACGAAGGTCGAGCATGTCAAATCCATCTACACCACGGTGGGTGGCGGTTCGGCAGGGACGGACCCGTTTGCAGCCAGTGGCTCGGTTGAAAAGCGCAAGGCCACGCTGACCATCTTGCTGGCCGAGCGCGGCACCCGGCCACGCAAGCAGGTGGTTGAAAACAACATTCGCAAGGCCCTGACAGAGCTGCCTGGCGTGCGCAGCAAAGTCGGCTTGGGCGGCTCGGGTGAGTCATTGGTACTGGCGTTAACAAGTGAAAACCCGGCGTCTTTGGCGGCAGCGGCAGCTGCGCTTGAAAAAGACTTGCGCACCATTCCCGGTTTGGGTTCGGTCGCGTCCAGCGCGTCCCTGGTGCAACCTGAGCTGACGGTGCGGCCCGACTTTGCCCGCATGGCCGACCAGGGCGTGACAAGCAGCGCCATCGGCGAAACCCTGCGCATTGCCACGGTGGGCGACTACAACGCCGCCTTGCCCAAGCTCAACTTGTCCGGCCGGCAAGTGCCTATCGTGGTGCGCCTGGCCGACGATGCGCGCGCTGACCTGGGCGCGCTGGAGCGCCTGATGGTGCCCGGCAGCCGTGGCCCCGTGATGCTGGGGCAGGTCGCCACACTGCAGGTGTCAGGCGGCCCGGCGGTGATTGACCGCTTCAACCGCCTGCGCGATGTGAAGTTCGAGATCGAGCTGTCGGGCCTGCCGCTGGGCGATGTCACCGCGCTGGTCAACAAGCTGTCAGCCATCGTCAATTTGCCGCCCGATGTCAAGCAGGTCACGATTGGCGATGCCGAAATCATGGGCGAGCTGTTTGCCAGTTTTGGGCTGGCCATGCTGACAGCGGTGCTGTGCATCTACATCGTGCTGGTGCTGTTGTTCA
>JANNYZ010000081.1:0-20457 GCA_031410335.1 Polaromonas sp.
CGGCCCTGCTGGCTGGCAACGGCGGCATGGTGGCTGACGCCAACCCGTCGCCTGACGCGCAGGCCGCCATCAAATCAAACACTTTGCTGTTCAACAGCCTTGGGGCAACGTCGGTTCCGTACATCGTGGCCAAAAACGCACGTACGGGCGAAGTGGTGACCAACTCGGGCGCGTTGCAAACACCTGCACTGGCCGCTTTTTTGGGGATTGATTAGGCTTTGTGCCGGTGACATTGATGAGTTGGCTGTAAGAACCGCCAAGCCACCGCGACCAAGAGCTATGCGCTGTTTTCAACCCACAACCCGACCGTTCGTCGCCGCGTTGTGTTGGGCACTTTTTGGCCTTGCCCTGCCCGGTTTGAGTACTGCGATGGGGCTGACGCTAGAGCCAGCCCCTGCACATTGCGGCAACGCTGTATTTGCCGGCGAGTCAACGCACCCCGCAGCCGACCAACGCCTGGCAGGCAGCAAGGTCAGCCAGGGCAAGCGCGACATTGCCTGGGCCTGGCTGGGCTCACCGACTGACCGCTATCCGCACGCGGCGCTGGGCTCGCGTACCCATGCGGGCAGTGTGCATGCGCTGGTCGCAGCGCCAACAGGCCTGCTGCAAGAAGTCGTTTACCACCTGCCGATCCACCGGGTATTTGAAGACTTGGCTTTGCGCCTCGTCGATATTGACCAGGACGGCCGTGACGAGATCATCGTCATCGAGTCTGATGCGCTGCGCGGTGCCAGCGTGGTGGTACTTGGGCTTGAAGACACTCAACAAGCCAAAAGCTTAAAGGAGTTGGCCCGTAGCCCACCCGCAGGCTCTACCTTTCGCTGGCTTAACCCTGTCGGTGTGGCCGATTTTGATGGTGATGGCAGGCTGGATGTGGCCGCCGTGATCACGCCGCACATTGGCGGCGTACTGACGCTGTACCACTACCGTCCGCCGCAGCTGGTGCCCTACGCCAAAGCCATGGACACCTCCAACCACCTGATGGGCTCGCCTGAGCAACAACTGGCAGTCATCATGCAACTGCCTGGCCAGCGGCCCACGGCCATCGTGCCTGACATGAGCCTGAAAGCCCTGCATGCGCTTCGCTGGGAAGGTAGCGGCACGAATGGCAAGTTCAAGGAACCGGCCGACGTGATGCAGTTACCGGCACGCGTGCAGCGCATCACCCCGTTGCCGGACACACCAGGCACGGCGTGCGTTCTGCTGACCAACAACACCTGGCGACGCGTGAGGTTGACAGAAGGTCATTGAAAACCGAATGCGATACGCTATTATTTTAGTAGCTGCTTGCGCATGTATTTATTGGGCCAGAGGCTGATTTAACCCAGTAAAAGCATGAAAAAAGCCCCGAAGTGATGAACTTCGGGGCTTTTTTGCTTTTGTAGCTGGCGGAAACGGAGGGATTCGAACCCTCGATGAGGCTCTACACCCCATACTCCCTTAGCAGGGGAGCACCTTCGGCCACTCGGTCACGTTTCCAGCTACGCCAATTATCTCACAACAAGTCGGACAAAGGCATCAGGCGGTGACCTGATCGAGGTCAAACGCCTTGTGCAGCGCGCGCACCGCCAGCTCCATGTACTTTTCGTCAATCACGACAGAGGTTTTGATCTCACTGGTGGAGATCATCTGGATGTTGATGCCCTCTTCTGCCAGGCAGCGGAACATTTTGCTGGCAATGCCTACGTGGCTGCGCATGCCAATGCCCACAATGCTGACCTTGCAGATCTTGGCATCGCCAACCACCTCCGTGGCGTTGAGCGTGGGCAACACTTTGGCCTTGAGCAAGTCCATCGCCTTGACGTAGTCATTGCGGTGCACAGTGAAGCTGAAGTCGGTTTTGCCTTCCTTGCTGATGTTTTGAATGATGACATCGACTTCGATGTTTGCGTCAGCGATGGTGCCCAGGATCTGGTAGGCAATACCGGGGGTGTCGGGTACGCCGAGCACAGAGATTTTGGCTTCGTCGCGGTTGAACGCGATGCCCGATACGATGGCTTGTTCCATTTTTTCGTCTTCCTCAAAACTGATCAGAGTGCCAGATTTGGCCTCTTCGTTAATATCAATGTCCCAGTCGGTAAAGCTGGACAGTACCCGCAGGGGCACCTTGTATTTGCCGGCAAACTCAACCGAGCGGATTTGCAGAACCTTCGATCCCATCGACGCCATTTCCAGCATCTCTTCAAAGCTCACGGTGGCAAGGCGGCGCGCTTCGGGCACCACGCGCGGGTCGGTGGTGTACACACCGTCCACATCGGTGTAGATCAGGCACTCATGGGCTCTCAAGGCTGCGGCAACGGCCACGGCTGATGTATCAGAGCCACCGCGCCCGAGCGTGGTGACATTGCCGCCAGCGTCCACGCCCTGAAAACCAGTGATGATGACGACCTTGCCTGCGTTCAGGTCAGCACGCACTTTCTGGTCGTCAATCGACTCAATACGCGCCTTGGTGTAAGCCGAGTTGGTCTTGACGGCGACTTGCCAGCCTGCGTAGCTGACGGAAGCCATGCCTTCGGCCTGCAGCGCAATCGCCAGCAAGGCGCTGGATGCCTGCTCGCCTGTTGCGGCCAAGGCGTCGAGCTCGCGGCTGTAAGCGTCGTCTGGTTTGGCAGGTGCCAGTTCCTTGGCCAGACCCAACAGCCGATTGGTCTCGCCCGACATGGCACTGGGCACCACCACCATCTGGTGACCCGCACGTGCCCACTTGGCCACGCGCTTGGCAACATTGCTGATGCGTTCAGTAGAACCCATCGACGTGCCGCCGTATTTATGAACGATTAAAGCCATTTTTTGTTAAATAAAAAGACGTTGCCAACGTTTGACAAAGCTTTAAATTATAGCCAGCAGAAGTCAACGACTCAGGGTAAGTACGCGAGTACATCGCCTTGCCGTTCTACATGGCCGCTGGCCACTTTGATGTGGAGCTGCTTGCCCCTGTCGGTGCAGTTGGCAATCTGGCTTTGCAGTTCGGCCAGCTGGGCGGTGCTGGGGCTGGCCTGGTGGCTGGTTTTTAGCCAATGGCGCAGCACATTGCCCTGACGCTCAGGGTTCAAACTTTGCAAAGCAGCTATGCGCGGCGGGTTGCCTGTATGGCCAATGTCTTCAGTCGCAACTCGCACAAGGATGGATTGCGCCTCGGCCGCATGCGCTGCTGATCGGGCAAAGGTTTGCCGAAATTGGGGAAAGGTCTTTTCAAGTGCGGGAATCAGCTCATGACGAATGCGGTTGCGGGTGAATTGCGTGTCGGTATTGGTCGGGTCTTCAACCCAGCCCTGACCTTGCTTGGGGCCGCCCGGGTGCCGCGCTGACAATCCCTGATCGGCAAGCCAGGAACGGATGTCGTTTGATGTCATGCCCAGCAATGGACGGACAAACTCAATGCCGCCCCGCTGCCAGCGTGCCGGCATCGCAGACAAACCCGGCAGCCCTGCCCCACGGCTAAGCGCGAGCAGCAATGTTTCAACCTGGTCATCGGCATGCTGGGCAATTGCTACTTTTTTAATAGCTGCTTGCGCAGGTTTTTCTCGATCTCCAGCCTCATTCAGGTCTCTAATCTTGCCTGAAAGCGCTGCATAGCGCGCCCTTCGCGCTGCATCTTCCGGGCTTTGGCCGCTGGTCGGTGAGGCATTCACGTGCACCACATGCAGCGGCACACCGAGAGCCGAGCAAAACGCCGCACAATGCGCCGCAAAGTCATCAGCCGCTGCCTGCAATCCGTGGTGAATATGAATCGCCTGCACTTGGCCGGGGTACTGGCGGGCCAGCAACAACAACAAAGCAGTTGAGTCTGCGCCGCCGCTGTAGGCAACCGCTACGGGTGTCTGGCTGCCAATATCCAGAACCAGACGCGCAAGACTATTTGTTATCAGCTTTGGTGTCGGTGAATCGGCCATAGCTTTGCAGTCGCTCGTAACGCCTGTCCAGCAGTTCCTTGACTTTCAGGTCACTGACCTGCCTGAACGCATCGTTCAAGGCCCGCTTTAAAAACGCTGCCATCTGCTTGTGGTCGCGGTGCGCACCGCCAACGGGCTCATTGACGATCTTGTCGATCACGCCAAGCGCTTTCAGCCGGTGCGCGGTGATGCCCAGCGCTTCAGCGGCGACCTCGGCTTTATCGGAGGTCTTCCACAAAATCGATGCGCAGCCTTCAGGGCTGATCACGGAGTAGATCGAATATTGCAACATCACCACCTGGTCAGCCACCGAAATCGCCAGCGCTCCGCCCGAGCCGCCTTCACCGATGATGGTCGTGATGATCGGCACTTCGAGCTGCGCCATTTCAAAAATATTACGGCCAATGGCTTCAGACTGACCGCGTTCTTCGGCGTCGATCCCTGGGTAGGCACCGGGTGTATCCACAAAAGTGAAGACCGGCAGCTTGAACTTTTCTGCCGTCTTCATCAGGCGAAGCGCCTTGCGGTAGCCCTCGGGCTTGCTCATGCCAAAGTTACGCAAGCCGCGCTCTTTGGTGTCGCGGCCTTTTTGGTGGCCCAGCACCATGCAGGCAGTGCCGTTAAACCGTGCCAGCCCCCCGACGATGGACAAATCATCTGAAAAGTGTCTGTCGCCGTGCAGTTCTACAAAATCAGTGAAAATTTCACGCACGTAGTCCAGCGTATAGGGCCGCTCTGCGTGGCGGGCAATCTTGGTGATTTGCCAGGGAGTTAAATCACTGTAAATGTCCTTGGTGAGCTGCTGGCTTTTTTTGGCGAGTTGGTCAATTTCTTCAGAAATATCAACTGCTGACTCGGTTTGCACGTAGCGCAGCTCTTCAATTTTCCCTTCAAGGTCAGCAATCGGTTGCTCAAAGTCAAGGAAGGTTTTTTTAGCCATGTGTCATTCCTTTGTCTATCACTCTTTGTTGACGGGAACCGTGTCCAGCGAGCGCCAAATATACCAAGTTGCCACGCTGCAATAGGGTGCCCAGGCTGCTGCCACCTCGCGCACATCGCTGCGGCTGACGGATTCGCCTGAAAAATAATTCTTGGCAATCCCGTTGATCAGCCCAACATCGTCCAGCGGCAGCACATTTGGCCGGCGCAGATAAAACATCAAGAACATCTCGGCTGTCCAGCGGCCAATACCACGAATGGCCACCAGTTCGGCAATGATGGCTTCGTCATCCATCGCCTGCCAGTCCTTCACGTGAACGGTACCAGCATCGAAGTGAATCGACAAATCGACCAGATATTCAATTTTGCGGGCGCTCAGGCCTGCGGCGCGCATGTCGTCCACCTTCAGCTTGAGCACATTGCCTGGCGTCATTTTTTTAGGCAGCGCTTCAAAGCGGTGCCACACGGTTTGTGCCGCCTTCACAGAGATTTGCTGGCCGACGATGCTGCGCGCAAGCGTGCTGAACGGGTCTCCGCGAGACTGGAGAGCTGTGTCCGGGTACTGCGGAATCAACCGCTTCATCACCCGGTCTTTTTTGACCAGATGTTTGCAAGCCTCCAGCCAATAGTCTGGCGTGGTGTTGATCACTTCCACGGCATCTGCAGTTGCTATTTTTTTCATAGCTGCTCGCGCATGTGTCTATTGGCTTGAAGGTCAAAATGACAGCTAAAAATCATGTTTTGGCGACCCAAATCGTGCCGTTGGGCGAATCTTTGAGCTCAATGCCCTGGGCCAGCAGGTGCTGCCGGATGCGATCTGCCTCGGCAAAGTTTTTGGCGTTTTTGGCAGCAGCCCGTTGGGCAATCTGCTGCTGAATACTTGCTTCGTCCAGAACCGAGCCCGCCTGTAAATAAGCAGCCGGATCGCCCTGGAGCAGTCCGAGACAAGCGCCCAGGCTTTTGAGCAAGGCAGCGTCTGAAACAGACCGGGTTTTATTGACGGCGCTGGCCAGGTCAAACAGCACTGCCACGGCTTCGGGCGTGGCAAAGTCATCGTCCATCGCCGCTTTAAAGCGGGCGGCAAACGGGTTCGTCCAATCAATCGCCACATCACCACCCGGCTTGACTGCATCAAGCGCGGTGTAGAGCCGCTTCAAAGCCACACGCGCGTCATCCAGATGGACGTCGCTGTAATTCAGGGCGCTGCGGTAATGTGCCCGGACTAAAAAGAACCGAATGGTCTCGGCGTCATATTTTTTGAGGACGTCGCGCACCGTGAAAAAATTGCCCAGGCTTTTGGACATTTTTTCGTTGTCGATGTTGACAAAACCGTTGTGCATCCAGTACCTGGCCATTGGCTTGCCAAAAGCACCTTCGCTTTGGGCGATTTCGTTTTCATGGTGCGGGAACTGCAAGTCTGCACCGCCACCGTGAATGTCAAAGCTCTCGCCCAGTAGTGCGCAGGCCATGGCAGAGCATTCGATATGCCAGCCGGGGCGGCCCGCACCGTAGCTGCTGCCCCACTTGGCATCCTCAGGCTCGGTCGGTTTGGCGGACTTCCACAGCACAAAATCCAGCGGGTCGCCTTTGCCATCGTCGACCGCCACACGTTCGCCTGCCTGCAACTCGTCCAGCGACTTGCCCGAAAGCTTACCGTAGCCCGGGAACTTGCGCACCGCAAAGTTTACGTCGCCGTTGTTGGCCTGGTAAGCCAGGCCGTTGCCCACCAGCTTTTCAGTGATGTCGAGCATCTGCGGCACATAGTCGGTCGCGCGCGGATCATGGTCTGGCCGTGCAATGCCAAGGGCGTCAAAGTCGCGGTACATCTCGTGCACCATCCGCTCTGTCAAGGCCTTGATGGGCTCGTTGTTCTTGACAGCGCGGGCAATGATCTTGTCATCGATGTCGGTGATGTTGCGCACGAAAGTGACCGCATAACCGCTGCTGCGCAGCCAGCGCTGGATAAAGTCAAATGCAACATTGGCGCGCGCATGACCGATATGGCACAGGTCATACACCGTGATCCCGCAGACGTACAGGCGAACCTGGCCCGGAATCAGGGGCGTAAACTCTTCCACGCGGCGGCTTAGCGTGCTGTAAATGCGAAGGCTCATGGGTTGGGTGGTTGGGGCTGATAACGAAGCTGAACGGGGCCGGCTGGATGTGAAAGAACTCTACCCCTCGGCTACAATCCATCAGTATAGCCAGCCCACCTGTATGGCCACAACAGGCTCGGGACTGGGCTTAAAAGCATCATCCATTCAAGAGGTCCCATGGTCACACCAGCATCCATCTCGAACAAGTCCAGCCGTGGTCGTTTCGGCACCGCTTTTCAGACCGTTTGCATGGCGGCTCTGCTGGCCGTGACTGCAGCCCACGCAGACGAATACGCTGACGTGAACGTTCTGGTGCGGGCGGGCAAGCTGGCTGAAGCCCTTGCGAAGGCAGACCAGTACCTGGCAGGCAAGCCGCGTGACCCACAAATGCGTTTTATCAAAGGCGTGATTCAAACGGAATCAGGCAAACCGTCTGATGCCATCGGCACCTTCACCCAAATCACCCAAGACTACCCCGAGTTGCCCGAGCCCTACAACAACCTGGCGGTTCTGTATGCCAGCCAAAGCCAGTTTGACAAGGCGCGTGCCGCGCTTGAAATGGCGATACGCACCAACCCCAGCTACGCCACGGCGCATGAAAATCTGGGCGATGTGTATGCCAAACTGGCCAGCCAGGCTTACAGCAAAGCGTTACAGCTCGACAGTGGCAACACCGGGGTTCAACCAAAGCTGGCACTGATCCGCACACTTTTTGCCCCGGATGCCAAAGGTCAGCGGCCAGGAACAGGGCCGCAATCATCCGGACCTGTCACCGCGGCGCCTGTGGCCACTGCCAAACCTGCTGCTGCCGCACCTGCGGCGGCACCGGTTGCGGCAGCTGCTCCTGTCGCACCGGCAGCCTCTGCCAGCGGTGCCGAAAAAGACGTAGAAGCGGCTGTACGCAGCTGGGCAGCTGCCTGGTCAGCCAAGGACATGACAGGCTACCTTGGGGCATATGGCAAGGAGTTTGACCCACCGGGCAGCGTTGGCCGCAAAACCTGGGAAGAAGACCGCCGCAGCCGCATCATGGGCAAGTCGCGCATCAGCGTCAAGCTGAACGACCTGGCGGTTGCCGTCAACGGAAACAAAGCCACTGTCAAATTCAAGCAGGCCTACAGCGCCGACTCACTGAACGTCTCCAGCCGCAAGACACTGGACCTCGTCAAGGCCGGTGACCGCTGGGTGATCGTCAGGGAATCGACGGGTTGATCGTTGGTCAGCCTGACCGGGTGTGCAGACGTGCAGGACTGGCACACTTTCGCAGAGTTTCTTTATTCCTGAGCAACCACGCATGAAGCGGGCACCCCTGTTTTTCATTTTGATGGCCACGTTGGTGGCCGTGCTGCTGGCCATGGCTGCGCCCTCTGCACATGCCGAAAAAAAGAAACGCAAAAAGGCGGACGCGGCACTTGAGGCGAATGCGGACAAACCCAAAAAATTGTCGCGCAAGTCACGCACAGCAGCAGCCAATGCAATTGCCAACGCTGAAAACCGCGACGGTCAGGCCGAGGCACGACTGATTGACATCTACAAGCTGATTGGTCAGGCTAAAACCCGTGAGGCCATGCCACTTGCCGAAAGCCTGGTGCGTGACCACCCCAACTTTCAATTGGCCCAACTGGTTTATGGCGACCTGCTGACAGCACAACTACGGCCCGTGCGCAACGTGGGTGACGTACCCGACACCACCGCCAAAGCCGCAGCCCCGCAACTGCAAGAACTGCGCAGGGAGTCACAGTTGCGCCTGCAAGCCCTGCGTGAGCGCCCTGCTGCCGGTCTGATTCCTTCACAATTCATCGCGCTGTCATCACAAAACAAACACGCGATTGCGGTAGACGCCACCAAGTCGCGGCTGTACCTGTTTGAAAACTCACCCACTGGCTTGAAGCTGTTGGCGGACTACTACATATCGGTGGGCAAATCAGGCACCGAGAAAACCACCGAGGGGGATTTGCGCACCCCACTTGGCGTTTATTTCATCACCAGCAACCTGGACCGAAAATCGCTCAAAGAGTTTTATGGCTCGGGCGCTTTGCCTATCAATTACCCTAACCCGCTGGACATCAAGCGGGGCAAAACTGGCAGCGGCATCTGGCTGCATGGCACGCCGTCGGCCCAGTTTTCCCGCGCACCACTGGCCACGGATGGCTGTGTGGTGCTGGCCAATCCTGACCTCGAACGGATTATCAAAACCGTGCAGGTTCGCACGACACCGGTGGTCATTGCGCAAAGCCTGAAGTGGGTTGCCCCGATGACCGCCAGAGCGGACAACAAGAGCTTTGAAGAAGCGCTGAATGGCTGGAGCAGCGCCAAGTCAAGTGGCGACTTGGCCAGGCTGATGACATGGTATACCAGCGACTTCACCAGCTATGGTAAAAAACTTGCCGACTACACGCCGGCCATGCAGGCGGAGGTCAAGCAGCTTGGTGGGCGAAGCCTGCAGCTCAAAGACGTGTCCTACATGCGCTGGACTGACAGCAACGACACCATGGTCGTCACTTTCGGTGAGTTGGCCCAGGGCGCCCGGTCAGGCCAGACCAAACGCCAGTACTGGACGCGCCAGGCAGGCCAGTGGAAAATATTTTTTGAAGGAAATATCGGATGAGAAACACCTTTTCAGCATCGCGCCGCGCGGCTATCGTGCTTACTTTTTTTGTGGCTGCCTTGTCCACTGCCACCGCCTCTGCTCAGGTTGCGCCCAAGGTCCGCTTCGTCACCAGTGAAGGTGAGTTCGTGGTCGAGGTCTATCCAGACAAAGCGCCTAAGACGGTTGCCAACTTTTTGCAGTACGTCAAGGACAAGCACTACGACGGTACGATTTTTCACCGAGTGATCAGCAACTTTATGGTGCAGGGTGGCGGCTTTGATGCAGACTACAAGCAAAAAGCAACCCGCCCACCCGTTGTGCATGAAGGCCAGGATGCGCTGGCAAAAGGCGGGCCGCGCAATATTGAGGGCACGCTTGCCATGGCGCGAACCAACGACCCGAACTCCGCGTCGTCCCAGTTTTTTATCAACGTCAAGGACAATGCGTTTTTAGACCCCACCATCATTCCGCCAGGCGACCCCGTGCCGCGCTTTGAGTACGGCGGCCGTGTCTATGAAAATACCCCACGCGCTCAATTGCTGGGCGCATCACAGCTGTTTGGTTACACCGTGTTCGGCAAGGTTACCTCTGGCATGGATGTGGTCAACAAAATCAAGGCTGTACCCACGGGCGCTGGCGGGCCCTTCCAAACGGATGTGCCCCAAAAAGCAGTTTTGATCAAGTCCGCAACCCTTCTGAATTGAATTTTTATCAACCTTTTGAAAGACACAAAATGAGCAATCCTAAAGTAGAACTCCACATCGCTGGTCACGGCGTCATTACTCTGGAGCTCGACGCTGCCAAAGCCCCCAAGACCGTTGCGAACTTTTTAAGCTACGTGGCCAAAGGCCACTATGCAGGCACCGTGTTTCACCGTGTCATCCCTGGCTTCATGATTCAGGGCGGCGGCTTTTCTGTCGGCATGAAGCAAAAAGATACCGACGCCAACATTGAAAATGAAGCGACGAACGGATTGAAAAACGACAAATACACGGTGGCGATGGCGCGTACCAACGAGCCGCATTCAGCCAGCTCACAGTTTTTCATCAACGCTTCCAACAACGGTTTCCTGAACCACACCGCACCCAACGGGTCCGGCTGGGGCTACGCCGTGTTCGGCAAAGTCGTGAGCGGCATGGATGTGGTGGACAAGATTGAAGGCGTCAAGACGGGCAACAAAATGGGCCACGGCGACGTGCCTGTGGCGGATGTTGTGATTGAAAAGGCCGTGGCACTGTAATGCCAATCCAGGAATTAGCCGCTGGGCCAAGCTGGCATGCGGTTGATTTCATTTCCGATCTGCATCTGCAGGCCAGCGAGCCTGCTACCTTTGATGCGTGGCAGCGCTACATGCAGGGCACGCCAGCAGATGCGGTGTTCATCCTCGGTGATCTGTTTGAAGTCTGGGTGGGCGATGACGTGCTGCAAGAACATGGCTTTGAAGACCATTGCGCCCAAGTCATCCGCCAAGCAGCAGGCCGCATGGCGATATTTTTCATGCATGGCAACCGCGACTTTCTGGTCAGCCATGACTTGATGGCCACCTGCAACGCCACGTTGCTGGCCGACCCCACCGTTTTAAGCTTTAACGACCAGCGCTGGTTGCTGTCGCATGGCGATGCGCTGTGCATCGAAGACACGGCCTACATGGCCTTTCGGCATCAGGTGCGCAGCCCTGACTGGCAGCGAACGTTTCTTGCCAAACCGCTGGCCGAGCGCCAGGCCATCGCACGCGGCCTGCGTCAGCAAAGCGAGTCGCTAAAAAAATCAGGCGCGGAATATGCTGACGTCGATGCCTCGGCTGCACGGCAACTGCTTCTGCAGGCCAATGCCAGCTCGCTTATCCATGGCCACACCCACAAGCCCGCCCAACATGATTTGGGTCACGGTTTGCGTCGAGTGGTGCTAAGCGACTGGGACGCAGCAGCCAAGCCGCCAAGGGCTGAAGTGCTGCGCCTGACAGCTGGCGGCTTGCAGCCTGTCAGGCTGGTCTGAATCGCGTGGATTGCCATACCAAAGCGATCAAAGTGATCCCGCAAAAAACGGCTCCCGTGTAAAACGTGAAAGCCGCCCCAAGCTGATCCCATACCAGCCCTGCCAGTCCGCTGGCTATCAACAGCGCGAGACCGCTCAAGAGATTAAAAAACCCGTAGGCTGTGCCGCGCAGATCGGCCGGTGCCGCGTCGGCCACCATCGTGGCCAGAAGCCCCTGCGTGATGCCCATGTGTACACCCCACAGCGCGACACCACCGAGCACCACAGTCCAATGATTGCTGCTGGCCAGCACCAGATCGGCCGCTATCAGCATGACCAAGCCCGCTGCCAACAGCTTCGTGTGGCTGACGCGGTCTGACAGCTTGCCAAACGGGTACGCTGACAGGGAGTAAATCACATTCATGGCCACCATGACCAGCGGCACCAGCGCGATCGCCATACCCCCCTGCTGCGCGCGCAGCACCAGAAAAGCCTCACTGAAACGTGCCAGCGTGAACACCGCTCCAATACCCACCACCCACCAGTAAGGCGTGCCCAGACGTTTGAGGTTTTGCCGGGTGATCGGGTTGCTGCGTTTTGCAGCGGTTGGACCTGCTGGCCCCTCGGGCTCATGCACACCAAACAAAAGCAGGGCTACAGCCAACACGCCAGGCACCACCGCAACCCAAAACACCGCCCGGAAGTCATTGGCCCACAGCAGCATCAGGCCAACGGCCAGCAGCGGCCCAACGAAGGCACCCACGGTGTCCAGTGACTGGCGCAGACCAAAAGCTGCACCCCGAAGATGCGCGGGCGCGATGTCAGCTACAAGCGCATCGCGCGGTGCACCGCGCACACCTTTGCCAACGCGATCAAGTAGTCGCGCCGTCAGCACCACACCCATGCTGGGCGCGATGGCGAACAGCGGCTTGGTCAAAGCACCCAGCGCATAGCCAAAAACCGCCAAGCCCTTGCGTTTGCCGAGGTAATCACTCAAGGCACCCGAAAAAACCTTGACGATCAGTGCAGTGGATTCAGCCAGCCCCTCTACCATTCCTACCGTGAATGCACTAGCACCAAGCGCGGTCACCATGAACAAGGGCAGCAGGCTGTGAATCATCTCGGATGAAATGTCCATCAACATGCTGACAAATCCCAGCACCCAGATACTGGCAGGTATTTGGCGCAGGGTACCCTGCGGAGGGGATGTCATGCGAATCCTGTGAAAAATAGGGCCGTCGACAATGGATGTCGAGATGCTTGCCAATTCAGTTTATCAGCCCAGTTAACTTTCAGGTTTGACAAAAATCAATGTCATGACGAATTGGCTTCGTTCCCTGCTGCGCTTTGGCAACCGACGTCGCGCGCGCATTCCCGACGCACTTTGGCAGCATACGGTTGCGCAATATGCTTTTCTGACCGGCATGCCTGAGGATGACCAATCAAAGTTGCGTCTATTGGCAGATAAGTTTCTGGCGCAAAAGCAATTCAGTGGTGCGCATGGTCTGGTGGTGACTGACGAGATGGCCATTGCCATTGCAGCTCAAGCCTGCCTGCCAGTTGTGCACCTTGGCCTCAAGCTGTATAGCGACTTTAAAGGCATTGTGGTGCACCCCGGTGCCATGCTGGCACGGCGCAGCGTGGTTGATGCCGCAGGCGTGCATCACTTTTACAGGGAAGAACTGGTTGGCGAAGCCATGGAGGGCGGGCCTGTGACCCTGAGCTGGCAGGACGCCGCGGCATCCCGCGAGCACCTGACTCGCGGCTACAACGTCGTGATTCATGAGTTTGTCCACAAGATCGACATGCGCAATGGCACGGCGAACGGCTGCCCACCGCTGCCTTCGCGCCTGGCTCGGGCAGCCTGGCAAGCCACGATGCAAACGGCTTATGAAGCATTCAGGGAACAAGTCGTGATGGCCGAGCGATTCGGCGGCTCGCCTCCCTGGCTGGACGCGTATGGGGCCACGTCGCCCGCAGAGTTTTTTGCGGTGACGTCCGAAGCCTACTTTGTGAGCCCGGCGCAGTTTGAGGCTGACTTCGCAACGCTAAAACCACTCTTTGACGCCTTTTTTGGCCCGAAAAAGGCGTTAAAAGTGCCTCTAACCCAATAGATACATGCGCAAGCAGCTATGAATTAAATAGCAATTAAAACACCAAGTCACACCAGCGCAATCAAATCCGTCATGCCCACATCTACACCCGATTGACTCAAAAGCGTGGTGACCTGACCACGATGATGCGTCTGATGGTTAAAAAAGTGTGTCAGCGCTTGCCAGGCCGGGTGTCCGCGACGCACGCCTTTGGTGTTGTTGTACCGCATGATGGTCGTCAAAAATTCTGCTCGCATGGTGGCCAGCCACTGTTCAATGGCTGCATCAAGCGAGTTGCGGGTCTGCTTCAGGTCAAGCCAGTCAGGGTGCAGATCGCTGGTGTAGTCAGAGCCTTCAGGCATGGCAAGCAGCCCGGGAGGAAGGGCCTGAAAAATCGAACCCTGCGCCGCAAAGCGCGCCAGCCACATTTTGTCGGCCAGCACCAGATGCGTCAGCGTGTGGTGAATCGATTTGAAAAATGCCCCTTGGTCTGCCTTGCGCTGCGCATCTGGCAGGGCATCACAAGCCGCATACAGGCGCTGATTCATCCAGCGGTTGTACCGTGCCAAAAAGCGATAGTGGTCTAAAAAGACAGCGTCCATTTTTTAGCCGTTGATAAAACCTAAAGCCATCGCTTGAGCAGGCCCATGACCTGGTTAAAACGCTTGCCATAGGGAGGATAAAACAGGTCCCCGCGTGCCCACTTTGATTGCACCAGCACTGGTTTTTGCATCGTCAGCCTTAAAAACCCGGCCTCGCCGTGGTAGCTGCCCCAGCCGCTCGCACCAATGCCGCCAAAAGGCAGGTTCTCGTGAGCAATGTGCATCAGGGTGTCATTGACCGTCACGCCGCCGCTCACGGTGTTCGCCAGCACGGTGTCACGCGCGGCGTTGTCGGTGCCAAACCAGTACAGCGCCAGCGGCCGGGGCCGAGCATTGATGTAGTCAATGGCTTCGGTCAAAGACTCATAGGGCAACACCGGCAGGATGGGGCCAAAGATTTCTTCCTGCATCAGCTGGGCGCTGTCGGGTACGTCAAACGCCAGTACCGGCAGCATCTGGCGGTGTTCGGTAGCGTCGCCGCCGGTGTTGATGACCTGCAGTTTTGCACCGCCCTGCTCGGCTGCGGCCAGCATCGCTTGCAGGCGTTGGTGATGGCGCGGGCTGATGATGGCGGCGTAGTCGGGATTGCCCGCGATGGCAGGGAACAGCTTGGCAACAGCTTGGGCAAAGGCATGGCCAAATGCCGCCTCTTTCCCCTTGGGCAACAGCACATAGTCGGGTGCAATACAGGTCTGCCCTGCATTGAGCAGCTTGCCATGCGCGATTTTGATGGCCGCAGCGTTCAGGTCGCAGCTGGCGTCAATGATGCATGGCGATTTGCCGCCCAGTTCCAAAGTGGTGGGGGTCAGGTTGGCGGCGGCGGCTTTGGCGACAATGCGGCCCACAGCTGTCGAGCCGGTAAAAAACAGGTGGTCGAACGGCAGACGTGAGAATTCAGCGGCAAGTTCTCCGTCGCCAAGCACCACGCAGACCTCGTCAGGTGCAAACGCTTTCCCAATCAATTCAGCCATCAGGGCAGAGGTGTGCGGCGTCAGTTCGCTGGGCTTGAGCATCACCCGGTTGCCCGCAGCAAGAGCCGTGATGACCGGGCCCAGGGCAAGCTGTACCGGGTAGTTCCACGGCGACACCACGCCCACCACACCCAGAGGCTGGCGCTGAAGGTGCGCGCTGGCGGGTTGCAGATACAGCGGGGTGCTGACTTTTTGCGGTTTTATCCATTTGGGCAAGGACTTGAGCGTATGCGACAGCAAGGTACGCAGCACAAACAGATCGGCGATTTCGGTCAACTGCGGTGACCGCACACCAAAGTCTTCTTGCACCGCATGCGCCAGTGCTGTGCCGTTCTCGTCAAGCAAGGCCTTCATGGTCAGGAGCCGACTCTGGCGCTGGGCCAGAGGCACATCTATCTGGGCGCGGCTGGCTTTGTATTGCGCATCAAAAAGGGCAATCAGGCTGGTCTGGTTTGGTGTGGTCATGCAGTGATCATAAAAGCTGCACAACATAGGAAATAGGGGAAATGACCCAGTTTGGGGTTCTGTGACCCTGCACGCCAGCCCCTCTACACTTGAGCCCATGACCTCTGAACGCGCCAAAGCCAAAAGCCCCAAATCACTGTCCGGACTGATCCCGTTTTTACGGCCTTACCGGGGTCGTATTGCGCTGGCTGGCTTCTTCCTTGTGATGGCGGCTGTGTCGACGCTGGTGTTTCCGCTGGCGCTGCGCAGCCTGATTGACGGTGGCCTTGTCAATGGCGACACCAGTGCAGCCGGTAAAGGCAGCCAACTGATCGCGCTGCGTACACATTTTTTCGAACTGTTTGGCGTGGCGGCGGCCCTTGGCCTGTTTTCTGCCGGGCGCTTTTACATGGTCAGCTGGCTGGGTGAGCGCGTCACGGCAGACCTGCGCAACGCGGTGTATGGCCATGTGCTCAAGCAAAGCCCGCAGTTTTTTGAAACCACCCAAACCGGTGAAGTTCTGTCACGCCTGACGGGCGACACCACGCTGGTTCAAACCGTCGTTGGCTCGTCGCTCAGCATGGGCTTGCGTAACCTCGTGATGGGTATCGGCGCGATTGGCATGCTGGTCTATACCAATCCGTATCTGATGCTGCAAATTGCGGCTGGTTTGGCCATAGTTGTTGTGCCATCGGTGATTTTCGGCAGGCGCGTGCGCAAGCTCTCGCGTGCCAGCCAGGACCGCGTGGCTGATTCCAGCGCCATTGCAGCAGAGGTACTGAACGCCATTCCTATCGTGCAAAGCTACGCCGCTGAAGGGCGCGAGGCGGAGCGCTTCAACACATCTTCGACCAACGCTTTTAACGTGGCAATTCGCCGCTCAAAAGCTCGCACGGTACTGGTGGCTTTCATCATCATTGCCACGTCAGCAGGGCTGCTGTGGGGCTTGTACCAGGGCACGCAAGCGGTGATGAGCGGCGCTATTACCGCTGGGCATCTGGGCCAGACCGTGGTCTACGTCATTATTTTGGCGAGTGCCTCAGCTGTGCTGGGTGAAACCTATGGCGACCTGCTTCGCGCGGCGGGGGCCACTGAGCGGCTGATGGAACTGCTGGAAACCACCTCGCCCATACATTCACCTCAAAACCCGACGCCAGCCCCGATGATTCAAGCCGGAAGCGCGATTGAATTTGAAGCGGTCAATTTCACTTACCCGTCGCGGCCCCTGCAATCGGCCTTGAGCAACTTCAGCATGCGTGTGGCGCCGGGCGAAACAGTGGCCATCGTTGGCCCCAGCGGTGCAGGCAAAAGCACGGTGTTTCAGTTGTTGCTGCGCTTTTATGACCCGCAATCAGGCCGCATTGCATTGGACGGTGTTGCCACGCGTGACATGTCGTTGACCGACTTGCGCCAACGCGTGGGCATCGTGCCGCAAGACGCGGTGATTTTCTCAACCAGCGCGCTTGAAAACATTCGCTACGGCAAGCCCGAAGCCACAGACGATGACGTCAAGGCCGCTGCAAAAGCCGCGTTTGCCGACGAGTTCATCAAGCTGCTGCCCGAAGGCTACGACACCTTTCTGGGCGAGCGCGGCGTGCGCCTGTCAGGCGGCCAACGCCAAAGGATTGCGATTGCACGCGCCATGCTGAAGAACTCACCGCTGCTGCTGCTGGACGAAGCCACCAGTGCACTTGATGCCGAAAGCGAACGCATGGTGCAAGCCGCGCTTGAATCAGCCATGAAAGGCCGCACCACGCTGGTGGTTGCCCACCGACTGGCCACCGTGCAGCAGGCCGACCGCATTCTGGTGCTGGACCACGGCCAGTTGGTAGAACAGGGCACGCACCATGAGCTCGTGGCACGGGGCGGCGTTTATGCACGGCTCGCGGCCTTGCAGTTCACGAGCTGATCGCTCGATCATTTGAGGCGATTTCAGAACTATGCATTTTTTGCATAGTAACGATAAAAGCTGGCCTTGGACTTTTCACTTGCAGGCTCCTACAGTCAGGACTTCTTTGCACGATGTCCAACCCAGGAGTTCTCCATGTCACACGCCAGCACCGCCAACCCGGTAGCCCTCGATCACGGCAACCATCCCCTGCCCTCGTATCTGGACGCCAGCAACCTGGGACCCTGGGGCAACTATCTGCAGCAGGTCGACCGCGTCATACCTCACCTGGGCAGCCTGGCGCGCTGGGCTGAAACCCTCAAGCGTCCCAAGCGGGTGCTGATTGTGGATGTGCCGATTCACATGGACGACGGCACCGTTGCCCACTTTGAAGGCTACCGTGTGCAGCACAACGTGTCGCGCGGGCCGGGAAAAGGCGGCGTACGATTCCACCAGGATGTGACGCTGTCTGAAGTCATGGCACTGTCGGCCTGGATGTCGGTAAAGAACGCGGCGGTCAATGTGCCTTACGGCGGTGCCAAAGGCGGCATCCGCGTCGACCCGAAAAAATTGTCGCGTGGTGAGCTGGAGCGCATGACGCGCCGCTACACCAGCGAAATCGGCATCATCATTGGCCCGAACAAGGACATTCCCGCGCCTGACGTGAACACCAATGAACAAATCATGGCCTGGATGATGGACACCTACTCGATGAATACGGGTTCCACCTCAACGGGCGTGGTGACAGGCAAGCCCGTTGATTTGGGTGGTTCTCTGGGCAGACGTGAAGCAACCGGGCGCGGTGTCTACACCGTAGGCTGCGAGGCTGCTCACCACATTGGTCTGGAGGTCAAGGGCGCGCGCGTCGCGGTGCAGGGCTTTGGCAATGTGGGCGGTGTGGCGGGCAAATTGTTTGCCGAGGCAGGAGCCCGCATTGTGGCCGTGCAGGACCACAGCGGTACGATTTACCAAGAGGCAGGCCTGGACGTGCCCGCGCTGTTGCAGCATGTGGTGGAGACCGGTGGCGTCGGCGGCTTTGCAAAAGCTGAAGTCATCGCGAACGACGCTTTCTGGGACGTGAACTGCGACATTTTGATACCCGCCGCGCTGGAGCAACAAATTACCGCTCACAACGCAGGCCGCATCAAAGCCCGCATGGTCATCGAAGGCGCCAACGGTCCAACCACGCCAGCTGCCGACGACATTTTGCAGTCACGCAATGTTCTCGTGCTGCCCGACGTGATCGCCAACGCAGGCGGCGTGACCGTCAGCTACTTTGAATGGGTGCAGGACTTTTCAAGCTTTTTCTGGGACGAGGAAGAGATCAACGCACGGCTGGTCAAAATCATGAAGCATGCTTTTGCCGCCGTGTGGGATGTCTCGCAAGACCAGAAGGTCAGCCTGCGCACGGCAACCTTTATTGTTGCCTGCAAGCGAATACTGCATACCCGCGAGTTGCGCGGTCTGTACCCCTGATCGTCAGCGTCAAGGTGCTGCGCAGCTGTAGCTGGCTGCCACATTCAAGTCACCCGCGCCCCGATATTTTGGATAGCCTGGGTAGTCACACAAAGGCCGGGTTCTGCCCGGTACGCCGGCGGTATCTGCCACGGTTTGCGGTGCGGGTGCGACGCCCTTTTCAACCCAGTCTTCAAGTGTCGTCAACGAGTCCCATGCGGCGTTGAACACGCTGCTTAAGGCGTGCCCGTAACCCGGAATTTCGTAGTACCGGGCAAAGCTGTCCACCTTCGCTGGCCCCATGGCGGTACGAATGCGCTGCCAGTATTGCTGTGTGGCCCGGGTACTGACCAGCGCATCGTGCGATCCGTGCGCCATCAGTATCTTGCCGCCCTTGTTGGCAAAGGCAGACAGATCCGTTTTATTGGTGTCTTGCAGGGCCGTTAACTGGACAATTCGCGCCTGATAAGCACCCGGGTTTTGCGGGTCCAGACTCAGTGAGTTGAAGTTGGCATCACGGGTCACAAAATACTTCACCCACTGATCCCAAAACGTACTGCCATAAGGCGGGCTGCTGGCAGGTATGGCGACATTGTTGACGGTGGTTGCGGGCTTGACTAAAGGCATCGGGTTGGCCGGCTGGTCAGTGCCCAGCGACAGCGTCAGCACCGTCGGTTGCAACGGGCTGGCGCTCGGGTTGCCAAAGTCTGTGCCCCACGTGTTAAAGCCGGGATAGGTGGTTTCGCCACTGGCCAGCGTGTAGTTCAATACCAGGGGTGTGCTGGTCACCACATAGCCTGCAATCTGTGCGTCTGACAGGCACGTGTCGCCCGCATCAACACCACCCGCGCAGCGCAGTGGCTGGTTGCCCAGTGTGGCCGTCATGGGGTTAAAGCTGGCGTTGCAGGCACTGACGTTGCTGATCAGGCCGTCCATCGCACCATCCAGGCCATCACATGCCGCGAGCGCAGCGTCATACATCAGCTTGCGCTTGGCCCGACTTGGGTAGGCGCCGGGTTTGGCCAACTCACGTGTGATGCGGCCAAACTGCAAATCAAGTGAAGCAGCATTCCAGGCCGGGTACAGCACGATCGCGCCGTCGAAGTCTTGCGGCCAGTTTTGCACCGCAAACAGTGCCTCGCGCCCGCCGGTAGAGCCTCCCGCAAAGTAGGTTTTTTGCACCCGTGCGGCATAGCGCGACTGAATGATGTTGACCGCAGCGTCACGCGTTTTTTTAATCGCGTCAGAAGAAAAATTTCTCAAGGCTTCATCGTTGGCGCCAAAGGTGCCGTCACGGCTGCCATTGGCATTGGCCTGATGGCCAGAGTCGCTGCCAAAGGTGGCATAGCCGCGCGCCAGCGGCGCAGGTTTGTCAGTCGGCCCAGCGGGCACATTGCCCAAGCCGGTCGCCAGCACGCCGTTGTAGCCACCACCGCCAAACATCAGCGCCTTGCCGTTCCAGTTGGACGGCAGATTGACCTGAAACTTGATCTTGGGAGCCGTGGGGTCGACCGG
>JANNYZ010000082.1:0-17032 GCA_031410335.1 Polaromonas sp.
TCGTCATCAACGATGATGATTTTGTCGGCGCGGGGAGTGGTGGCAGCTTGAGTCATAGTCGTCCGGTAATTTGTAACAGAGCCATTTTGAAGGCTGAAAACGAGATTTGACGTATTTATGCAGTACTTTGACACACTGTTACAAAACTTGCCTGCCTCGGGATTTCTGCCTACACAAGGATTTCCAGCGCACACTTGCGTTTTAACGCTCCATCAATGCAGAATCAAAACCATGATCAAAAAACTTAAATCTACAGCTGTTTGTGCCTTGATAGCCTGCTCCACAGGACTTTTTGCCCAGACCCCCGCCATCCCGGTGAATGTTGCCCAATTGTCGGCCAGCGGCACAGTGGAGGTGCAGCAAGACCTCCTGATGATTGCCATGAACACCACTGCCAGCGGCCCGGACGCCAATGCGGTGCAAACCCAGCTCAAGCAGGCGCTTGACGCCGCCCTGGCGATTGCCAGGCCCGCCGTGTTGCCAGGTCAGCTGGATTTGCGTACTGGCAACTTCAGCCTGTACCCCCGGTATGACAAAAACGGCAAGGTCAACGGCTGGCAGGGAACGACCGAGCTGGTGCTGGATGGACGTGATTTTTCGCGCATCACCACCACCGCAGGCAAGATTCAAAGCCTGACGCTGGCCAATGTCAGCTTTGCCCTGAGCCGCGAGCAGCGCGCCAAAGTGGAAGCTGAAGCCCAGACGATTGCGATTGATCGTTTCAAGGCCAAGGCGCTGGAAGTGTCCAGAAGCTTCGGTTTTAGCGGCTATACCCTGCGTGAAGTCAGCATCAACGCCAACGATCAGGGCAGCCAGCCCCGCCCTCGGGTAATGGCAATGCAGGCCAAGGCCGACATGTCTGAATCTGCTGTGCCCGTTGAGGCTGGCAAAACCACCGTTCTGGTCAATGTCAGTGGTTCGGTACAAATGCGCTGAAAAAACGCATTAAAACCGCTGAAAAGGCATGTAAAGAGCCTGAAAAAGGCCTAAAAACTGCTTTTTCAGGTGTCAAATGGGCTTCAAACCCAATAGATACGTGCGCGAGCAGCTCCTGATTTAATAGCGCTAGTCTTTTGGCCGGAATTCCAGAATCATCGGCGTCGGCACACGGCCATCCACATCGCGCGGCATTTTTTCAGTCCGGATGATAGCTTTGACAACCGCATCGTCCCAGGCCTTGTTGCCGCTGGCCTTGACCAGCCGCTGGCTCATGATGGTGCCGTCAAGGGCGGTGCGTACTTCAACCTCTGCGCTTGGATTGCCGGAGATGTCTTCGGTAAACACGATGTTGGGTTTGACTCTGGCCCTGACCATGCCGCTGTAGCTGGCTGAGGGGCCGCCTGATTTTTGTGCTGTGCCTTTGGCTGTCTCTCCCCCGCTCGCACCGGCCAAGCCCATTGCGCGGGCTATGTTTTGTTTGCGCTGCGCTTCAAGCGCTGCGGCGTTGGTCTGGCTTTGCTGAAGCTGCTTTTTGGCCTCTAGCTGCTTGGCCTCTTCGGCTGCTTTGAGTTTGGCCTGCTCCTGCCTGAGCTTGAGGTCTTTTTCTGCCTGCGCCTGCTGAGCCTGAAGCTTGCGCTTTTTTTCCTGCTCCAGAGCAATGTCCACCTTGGGGGCGGGCGGCTTGACCTCCTGCACTTTAGGGGCCGGTTCGGGCGGCGGGGGTGGGGGGGGCGGAGCCTCGACCAGTTTCGGTGCCGATTCCTGCAGCACGTTTGACCACAACTCCGCCTCAAACGCCACCGAACGGTCACTGCGCTTCCAGTTCACACCCCAGGTCAGCGCCGCTATCAGCGCTGCGTGAACGAGCAGAGCCAGGCCAAACGAGCGGATCGCACCCGCATCTCGCGGCGGGCCAAAGTCAATACGGTCGGTTGCGCTGGGCATGGCCTGGCGGCTATTTACCGGTTTGCACGGACAAGCCCACACGCGACACGCCGGCTTTTTGCAGGTTGTCCATCACCTTGACGACCGTTTCATATTTGATGGACTTGTCAGCGCTGATAACCACCGGAACAGCATCAGCGGCGGCGATGGTCACTTTGGGCTCCAGCTTCACAATGTCCGCCGCGACGGTGTTGACGTTGCTCGGCACACTGTCAGTTTTGATTTTGATCTGGACCGCCTCGTCTTTGCCAATCATGATTTGCACCGGGCTTGCGGGCTGCGCGGCGGCCTTGCCCACTTTGGGCAGCGCAATCATGCTGGGGGTGATGAGCGGTGCAGTGACCATGAAAATAATCAGCAGCACCAGCATCACGTCAATGAAGGGCACCATGTTGATTTCACTGATGGTGCGGCGGCCACGGCCCCTGGTATTAATGGCTGGCATGGCTTGGTTCGGTCAATGGCCGGAAGGGGATTGCGCGCCCACATTGCGCTGAAGAATATTGGAGAACTCCTCAATAAAGGTTTCCAGCTTGTTGGCAATGCGGTCAATGTCATGCGCAAAGCGGTTGTAGGCGACCACCGCCGGAATAGCAGCAAACAGCCCAATGGCGGTGGCCACCAGGGCTTCGGCAATACCCGGTGCGACAGTGGCCAGTGTGACCTGCTCAAGCGCGGCCAGCCCCGTGAAGGCGTGCATGATGCCCCAGACCGTGCCAAACAGGCCGACATAGGGGGATACGGAGCCAACGGTAGCCAGAAACGACAGATTGGTTTCAATCGCGTCGACTTCGCGCTGGTAGCTGGCTCGCATGGCTCGGCGCGCGCCGTCCATCAGCGTGCCTGGGTCGGTGATGCGGCGCTCGCGCAGTTTTTGATATTCACGCATGCCGCTGGCAAAAATGCGTTCCATCGAGCCCGAATGCTTGGCGTTTTGCGCAGCGCCGGCTGCCAAGTCATTCAGGCTGGTGCCTGACCAGAACTCCCGGTCAAACTCTTCATTGAGTTGTTGCACTTTTTTGAGGGTCATCATTTTGCGAATAATGGCGGCCCAGCTGGCAATCGACACACCTACCAGCAGCGCCACCACACCCTGAACAACCCAGCTGGCATGAAGAATGAGGTTAACAATCGACAGGTCTTGATTCATGTTGAGACTCTTAAACTTTCGATAATGGTTGGCGGGATCCGAGCGGCCTGCATGCTGCTTGCATCAACCCATCCGATGCGGATGGTGCCCTCACACAATATTGCATTCTTCAACAGCACCTGTTGACCGATTGTCATGGACGCGCGGCCACATTCGTTCAGGCTGGCCGTAACAATCAGTTCGTCATCCAGCCGGGCAGGGCGCAGATAGCGAACGCTGGTCTCTGCCACCACGAACATACCGCCGCTGGTCTCTTTGAGCTGCTGTTGCCCAATGCCCAACGATCTGAGCCATTCGGTGCGGGCGCGTTCAAAAAATTTCAGGTAATTGGCGTAAAAAACAATACCGCCTGCGTCGGTGTCTTCCCAGTAGACCCTGATCTTCCACTGGAATGGAGCCTTATTCAATGACAGACTCCAGCCGTGCAACAGCTTCTTTCAACTGTGCCATGGAGCTGGCCGTTGAAAAACGCACGAATTTTTCAGGTTCTGCATGGCCAAAATCACGCCCCGGCGTCACGGCCACATGGGCGCGCTTCATGAGTTCAAAGGCAAACTCCCAGCTTCCCGGCAGACCCCATTTTGCCGCCAATTGTGAGCAGTCTGCATAGGCGTAAAAAGCACCATCGGGCATGACTGGCACAGTCAGACCGAGTCGGTTGAGCTCGGGAATAAAGTAGTCACGCCGTGCCTTGAACTCGCTGCGGCGGCGCTCGTATTCGGCCAGGCTGTCGGGCTCAAAGCATGCCAGCGCGGCATGCTGGGCGATGGTGCTGGGGCAAATAAAAAGGTTTTGCGCGATGCGTTCGATCACGGGTACCAAGGCATCGGGCACCACCAGCCAGCCCAGCCGCCAGCCTGTCATGTTGAAGTACTTGCTAAAGCTGTTGATGCTGATGACGTTTTGGCCAAGCTCACCTGGCATGGCCAAAGCTGTGTGACCAAAGTGCTCTTCGTAGCTAAGCCCGAGGTAAATTTCATCAACCAGGGTGATACCCCCCTGGCTGGCGACGTATTGTGCAATGCGCTGCAATTCATCCGGCGCTATCGATGTGCCGGTTGGGTTGGAAGGAGAGGCCAGCAGCACGCCACGAGTGCGTTCGCCCCATGCGGCTTCGACCTTGGCGCGTGTCAACTGAAAGCGCTCTTCTGAGGTGGTCGGGATCAGCACCGCCTGGCCTTCAGCCGCACTTACAAAATGACGGTTGCATGGGTAGCTGGGGTCCGGCATCAGTATTTCGTCACCCGCTTCTATCAGCGCCAGACACGCCAGATGGAGGGCGGTAGAGGCACCGGCAGTCAGCACAATGCGGTTTGCAGCAACATTGACCTTGAAGCGGGACGCATACCAGTCGCTGATTTTTTCACGCAGATCGGGCAGGCCCATAGCCTGCGTGTACTGGGTGGTGCCGTTTTCAATGGCTCTGACAGCAGCAGCGGCTACCCGGGGCGGCGCGGTGAAGTCTGGCTCGCCAATGTTCAAAAAAATCATCGGCTTGGCGGTGTGCGCGAATTCTTTTGCCATGGCTGCGGCTGCCTTGGCAACTTCCATCACGTAAAACGGCTCGATGCGCGCTGCGCGCTGGCTTATTCGTAAAGTCATAGCCTCGTGGCATCAAGGGTGCTGTGGTCTGTCGTTAGCCACTTCGCTGGCGCGCAGGCTCGGGGCGAGTTTGTTCAGCACGCCGTTCACATATTTGTGGCCATCGGTACCACCAAAGGCTTTGGCCAGCTCAATACATTCGTTGAGCACAACTCGCCACGGAACATCCAGGCAATTTTTTAATTCATAAGCGCCTATCCACAGCACGGCGTGCTCGACCGGTGAAATCTCTGCCATCGGGCGGTCCAGCAGCGGGGTAATGAGAGCGTCTAGTTGCGCGGCCTGCTCAATACAGCCATGCAGCAGCGCGTCATAGTGTGCTGAATCAGCCTTGTGAAACCCCACCAGGTCACGTGTGAACATGTCAATGGAGTCGGCCGCATTGCGGCCCACAAAGTGCTGGTACAGCGCCTGCATGGCAAATTCGCGGGCACGTGTGCGGGCTGATTTGTCAGCGGCTTTTTTCACGCCAGTGTCGGTCAGGCCGGTGCGGGTTTGGGGCGGGCGTTTGGACTTCACCGGTTTTGTTGTTGTTTTTATTTCAGTCATGGTGTTGGGGTTGTTTCAAGCCAGCTCATTGAGCAGGTTGGCCATTTCAACTGCAACGCGTGCAGCATCCAGGCCTTTTTCAGTTTGACGTGCCTGGGCCTGCGCCATGTTTTCAGTCGTCAAAATGGCATTGGCAATGGGCAACTGGTAGTCGAGCGCCACACGTGTCACGGCGGCGCCGCTCTCGTTGGCGACCAGTTCAAAGTGATAGGTTTCGCCACGGATGATGCAGCCCAGCGCTATCAGTGCATCGTATTTGTCACGTTCTGCCATGGCCTGCAAGGCGCTCGCTACTTCAAGCGCGCCGGGCACCTTGACATGCGTGATGTGTTTGCTGTCCACACCCAAGGCAGACAACTCCTTCAGACACGCGGTGGCGAGGGCGTTGGTCACGCCTTCATTAAAGCGCGCTTGCACGATGCCAATGACGAGCTTTTTGCCGTCCAGCCTGTCTGCGGTTCCCTTGTCTGCACCAAACATGATGAATTTCCTTTCGATTATTTGGTGATGTAGCTGGCGGTCTCTAGCCCGTAGCCGGTCATGCTGGGCATGCGCCTGGGGTTACCCAGCAGGTTCATTTTTTGCACGCCACACGCTCGCAATATTTGCGCTCCAATGCCGTAGGTACGCAAGTCCATGCGGCCTCGTTCAGGGGCCTGGCTGGCGCGCGCGGTGCCTTCAAACTGGGCTAATAGCTGTGCCGCGCTCTCGCCGCAATTAAGCAGAACCACCACGCCCTTGCCAGCGTTGGCAATGTACTTCAAGCTTTCGTCCAGGTTCCAGGAATGCATGGCGCGGCCCACCTCAAGTGCGTCCAGTACAGACAGCGGCTCATGCACGCGGGCGGCCACTGCCTCATGAGGCTCCCAGTTGCCTTTGCTGAGTGCCAGATGCAAGCCCTGGCTAGGCTTGTCCTTGAAGGCATGGACCGTGAATTCGCCAAATGCGGTGTTCAGCGCACGGCTGCCGATTTTTTCAATCAGCGATTCATGACGACTGCGGTGTTCGATCAGCGCAGCAATGGTGCCAATCTTCAGCCCGTGCTCGGCCGCAAACACCAGCAGGTCAGGCAGGCGCGCCATGGTGCCATCGTCCTTCATGATCTCGCAAATCACCGACGCCGGCGAGCAACCCGCCATCGCGGCCAAGTCGCAGCCCGCCTCGGTATGCCCGGCACGCATCAGCACACCGCCATCGACGGCTTGCAGCGGGAAAATATGGCCCGGCTGCACCAGGTCAGAGGCGGTTGCATTTTTAGCCACCGCAGCTTGCACGGTACGAGCTCGGTCTGCCGCCGAAATACCCGTTGTCACTCCTTCAGCTGCTTCAATCGACACGGTAAATGCGGTCGAATACTTGCCACCATTGCGCGTCACCATGGGCGGCAACTCAAGCAGCTCACAGCGCTCACGTGTGAGCGTCAGGCAAATCAGGCCGCGGCCAAAACGCGCCATAAAGTTGATGGCTTCTGCCGTGACGTGGTCGGCGGCCAGCACCAGGTCGCCTTCGTTCTCGCGGTCTTCTTCGTCAATCAAAATGACGATCTTGCCAGCGCGCATGTCGGCAACGATGTCTTCAACGGGGGAAATCAAAACAGGTGAGGAAACGGTCATTATTGGGCGCTTTCGGATGACAGCATGCGCTCGACATAGCGGGCTACAGTGTCAATTTCAAGATTCACGTTGCTGCCAGCCTTGAGGCTGCCGAGCGCAGTGTTTTCTATGGTGTGAGGGATGATGTTGATGCTGATCTCGCAGCCTTGTTTGTCGGCCAGGTCACGTACCTTGTTCACCGTCAGGCTGACACCGTTGACGGTGACTGAGCCTTTGTAGGCCATGTATTTGGCTAAGGCTTGCGGCGCGGTGATGCGCAGTTCCCAGCTTTCACCCACTTGTGCGAAGTAGGCCACTCGCCCCATGCCATCCACATGGCCTGACACGATATGGCCGCCCAGCCTGTCGTTGGCACGCAAGGCTTTTTCCAGATTGATAGCACCCAGTTCGGCGAGGCCGCTGGTTTTGTCAAGTGATTCTGCCGATATGTCAATCGAGAATCGATTGAGCGCGGCATCGATGGACACAGCTGTCATGCATGCGCCATTAAGTGCAATGCTGTCGCCCAAACCGACATCGTTAAGGTAATCCACAGGCGTCTCAATGGTGAGCCGCTTGCCGTGGTCTGAAGTACTGCCCAGGCTATGGATGGCGACGATGCGCCCCACGCCGGTGATGATTCCGGTAAACATGCCCGTATTTTCGCAGGGATTCGAGCCCTTTTGCGGGCTGTGGTTACCAGAGGCCAGATTCCAGGACGATTAAAAGAGGTCGCGTCCCGCAAAGCGCGCCCGTAGGCGCAGATCCTCCCCCATCATGTCGCTGGACAAAAACGCCAGATCAGGCGCTTCGGACAAGCTGTGCAGTGGCCCAAAGCTGGCCATGCCTTGCCCCGAACCCAGCAGCTTGGGGGCCAGGTACAGCAGAAGTTCATCTACCAGCCCTTCACGGATAAACGAGCCATTGAGCTTGTTGCCCGCTTCGATGTGCAGTTCATTGACTTCACGCTGCGCCAGGTCACGCAGCATGGCGGGCAGGTCTACTTTGTCAGTTTCTTGACCTGCCGAGTTTTTGCCCGGCAAATAGATGACCGTGACACCCAAGGCCTCCAAGGCCACTTTTTTAGCATTATTTTGCACAGCAGAATAAATAAGCCGTGTGCGAGTAGGTCCTAAAATGTGAGCATCCAGCGGAGTTTCAAGTTTGCTGTCGATGATCACGACATGCGGCTGGCGCAAGACATCTGGCAAGCGCACGTCAAGCCGCGGGTTGTCTGCCAGCACGGTACCTATGCCGGTCAGCACCGCGCAGCTGCGCGCCCGCCAGGCATGGCCATCAGCCCGCGCAGCATCACCCGTGATCCACTGGCTTTGACCATTGAGCAGCGCTGTTTGCCCGTCAAGTGAAGCGGCCACTTTCATTCGTACCCAGGGCGTTTTGCGAATCATGCGGCTGAAGAAACCGATGTTGAGTTCGCGAGATTCAGCCGCACCCGGACCCACTTCAACCTCGATGCCCGCTGCCCGCAGACGCGCAAAGCCCTGCCCGGCGACCAGCGGATTCGGGTCTGCTATCGATGCCACGACTTTTTTAACGCCCGCTGCAATCAGGGCATCACAACACGGCCCGGTACGGCCCTTGTGACAGCACGGCTCGAGCGTGACATAGGCAGTGCAACCAATAGTGGAGTGGCCCTTTGACTCTGCATCACGCAGCGCCATGATTTCTGCATGCGGGCCACCTGCTTGCTGGGTGTGGCCTTGGCCGATAACTTGATGATTGCCAGAGACGAGAAGACACCCAACTTGTGGATTTGGAGTGCTTAAACCCGAGGCCGATACTGCCAGTTTGTGAGCAAGTCTTGAGAAACTATCTTCCACAGGCGCGGGGTAAACAGGGCTGCATGTTATTTCCAACATTCATCACGAGTTTTAGTTGCGCCGACTACGCCCCTAATTCCGGTAGAAGAGATAGTAAACATTCCACAAGCATCAGACGCCATGGAGCGCCCAGTGATTGGCGCCATGGTCAGTGTGTAAGCGGAAGTTGTGACAGAGGCTGTGTAGTTTCCGGCTGACGTGATAGCTGTGTTTAGTTGGTAAAGGGCAGTGCTGTCGGCTGGTGAGACTCTTAAATTGTCAGGCATACCAACGGAAGTTCCCAAGACACTGTTTGCGGCGCGATCTTGTAAATATTGATCGTTTGCAGCGTAAAACCTTTGCATGAATTGCGCGGCTTGCAGTAATTGCGTTCTTGCGTCCGCCCGCTTTGCTCTAGCAATATAACTGCTGTACGAAGGTAGCGCAATACTTGCAAGAATCGCAACAATAGCTACCGTGATCATCAACTCAATCAAGGTAAAACCCCTTGCAGTGAGGAAATGCGATCTTGATTTTTTTGACCTAAACATGCACATAAAGTGTTGCCTTCCGGTGACGTTGCCTAATGTCTCTGTTATTTTTTAAACACAGGACTGGATAACGTTGTTACCCATATTTCTGTGACCTGATGCTGGACCATCGCGTTATCTCGCGACGTTGTAAATTTGATTTGCATTTTCGGCTTTAATTTAAAAGAACCGTCTGCTTGTAAGTTGAGGGGGGCATTGATCTTCACTGGATAGTAAGGCAGTGAAAATTTCACGTTATCAACAATCAAAATCTTCCTAACTGGATCAAAGAGATCGACTGTTCCGCCGCGTTCTATAGTTTTTGACGTGTCGGCATTTTGCGTAGATATAGGCGATGCCATTAACGGAGCAAGAACGGCATTCGCTGTAAGTGGTGCTAGCGAGACAAGTAGAAGCGGCAAAGCAAGTCGCGAAAAAAAGTACATATTCAACCTCTTTATATTGAAACCTATCTAAATATTTGACGCCAAGACAGTCGCTTTACTGTTGGGATCGGCAGCGTTGGCGGGGGAGGTAGTTTTGTCGCAACTGTTGTTGCGTCTGATAGGCGAGTTAAGGCGATCGGACTTCCGCTAGGCAACACGATGACTACAGGTCTGCTGGCAAGTACATTGCCCAACGATGCCCACATAGAATAACCTGCAGTAATGTCAATTGCATATATTCTGCTGCTGCCGCCAGGGTCACACTTAGTTGAACTCGGTAAATTACTCGTCCACACAATTGTGTTGTTTATGCTTGCTGGTTTGGTGTTGATACGCTCTCCTGTCTGCCTCAGATCGACGTACCAGCCTTTCTTTACTGCGTAGTCAACTTGTGTAATGGCAACAGTACCGGTGGTCCCTCCGGAGCTAACCGTTTGAAGTTGTAAATTGCTGCGTAGCGCCGCGGGCAGCGCTGTGAGTTCGTCGCGCAATGCATAAAGCGATTGAGTCTGAGTGGATGCACTGTTCGAACCGACGAAACCAGGAATGTCTGTATTCCCTAGATACAAACCGGTGCCAACAATGACGGTTCTCACACCAGATTTATTAGTCAATTCAGGGGCTGTTGATATTGGCTGGACTGTCCCGGAACCATCAACCAGCGTCGTAAATTTGGATACGTTCCAGCCTGCTACGCTTGCACCCGTTAGATTGAAGCGCCATACATTGCCGTTTAAATCACCCCCGTAAACGTAGTCAACCAGCTTGTTACTGTCTGTCGAAGCGCTGATATGCGCTAAACCACAAGGCGTCGACACCGTATTAGTGCCACAGCCGACGGTTGGAATATCTTTGATTAACTCGCCAGTTTTTGGATTAATAATGTAAAGGTGACCTAAGCCGTCCCCGCCACTGTCGCCGCTGTTTGTGCCGTTGTTATAGCCTGATGACACCACGACTACCCACCCTTTAGCTGCCGTCTTAACAATCAGTGGCTTACCAAAACTGAAGCCCATATTTAAGGTCGCGGTGGTCCTCACAGTTGCGCTCGTAATGCTATTCGGGAATTCCCATAAGACCTTATTTTTTGCATCTACTTCGCTAGAAGCCGTTGGACTTGATACATCAAGTGCGTAAAAGCCCCGACCACCCTTACCAAGACCACCGACAACGATCGTGCGCCAATCGCCACCAGTAGAAACGCCATCAATGTTTAAAAAATCTACATCCCCGAATTCAGGAGTTCCATCAACATAGTACTTATGATTAAAACCTGTCTTCATGCTCAAGTTGTTAAGCGATGGCATCAACAAATTAGGAACGTATGCCCATGATTCAGCACCGGTTGCTGCTACAAAGGCGTGCAGCATGCCGTCGTTTGCGCCTTGTAGCAGCATCCTGGTGCGGGTTGCATTGGATGATTTGAAGGCTGCGTATCCTGTGTCGGTGTAAGAATTGGATGGAGCCGGTACGACCAAAGGTTCGCTGTTAATGATGTCGCCCAATACATGTGACCTTGGCCTGTACGCACCAGATGCAACCTCACCAGTTCTATCACCACGCAAGTAGGCTAGTACTGAAGTGCCATCTAACATGGAAGGGGTATTTAGAAGCAGTTGCTGCGCAGCACTTAACTTTGTGGCCGTTAACGCGGTAGCTGGTTGAAACTGCACACCACCGATTCCCCCGGCCGTGTCGACAGACGTCACGATGAATCTGCTAGCCAGACTGCGCGCATCAAGTTGGGTACTGGCTGAACCGGATACCCACAGCGATACAGAGGAAGGAAGCCCTGTAGACAAATTGATTGCGTTGGAATTAATATCCCCCGACCACGTACCAGAGTTGTAACTTGAGGCATACGAAGCGTTGTCGTTTGCAGTTACTTGCGCGTTGGCAACTGCAACCGCGGCTGCAGATCCAACCTTTGCAGTGATGTCATCAGAAATTTGAGTGATAGCATTTTTAAAAGCTGTGGCATCGGCGGCTTGAATCGCCTTGTCTGTGCCGCCATTAAAGGCCATAGCGTTCATCACGCTCAATGCACTAGCGTTGGCAACCGTGTCACCCAAGGCAACAACATATGTCTGAACATCAAACTTACCAGTAACAGCACCGTTTCCGTCTTTGCTCGTAGATGTTTTGCCCGACACCGTTGTTGTTCTTAAGGCTTTAGCTGCATTTATGGCCTGCGTTGCTGCGGTTCCGAACATGCCTGCTGTACACGTGTTTGTGGTTGTACTCCAGCTGCATGTATTTGTTCTGTCGGCTGCGGAGTACAAATTACCACTGGTGTCACCAGTAGGAAGCCCATCGGTCACCAGCATTACAAAGTTCTGCTGACATGAAAACTGCACAGGCACTGGATTCCCCGAAAGACCGGCGGAATAGTAAGTTTGCGCAGACTGAAGTGAGCCCCGTAAAGGCGTAAAAACGGCGCCATTTTTGATCTCAGTTGTCGCACCATTCGTTTCGTTCGCTAATTTTGACTGCAATGTGTTGTAGTGTGTCGTGGAGTCGGCGTCAATTTTTTCTTCAAGCTTTCCTGCGCCCGTTATGTCGGCGTTATATCCCCACCCCCGTGGAACATAAAGCTGCCTGGTCATAGGTGGATTTACCGACAAGTAGCCTGCATCAGTCGGTGTAAACGACACCGCGCCCAACGACCCCGTAAACGAAGCTGCAGCCCAGGAGTTAATCGTGTTGTGACTTGTGTAAAGCGTGTAGGCCGTACTTGGAGTGGCGCCAGAAGTCAGACCCCATAGCCTTGAGTAAACACCACTGGTATAAAAAACGTCTTGAATATCTGCATCGTCACCTGTTTTGTCAAAAGTAACAAAGTTGCCTCCCAAGAAAGGTTGGGGGTTTGCTACACATCGTCTGTTGCCATTGGTTGCTGATACGCCCTGAGTTGGTGGTACGGTGCCTATATAACCAACACAGTCATCTGTAAACACCATGCCAGCATTAGAGCCAAGATAGTAGGCATATGTGTTGTACAAGCTTGGGGCGGTTCTCATTTCGTAGCTCATCAACCCCCAATTAAAAGCGTTTCTGTAGGTTGTGATTGAATTCCGCATGACTTGTCGGCCAATATTGCCGCGCGTATTTGGGTCACTGCCGGAGACGAGCGTACCGTTCATGTAAGCATCCATAGACTGTGAGTTGTCATAAATGACAAGCACATTGGGCGTTACAAGATTCGACACAGCCATGGGGACATTTGCGATGTCGGTGGAGCCGGCTGTAGCGACTGTTGCAAAGTGACTTCCAACAATTGCTAATGTCAACGCTTTAATCAGTTTTCTCAACAGCAAACTATGGTTAAAAGTCATGGCGAATCCTTTACCAATTGACGACGAAAAAGTGTAGATTTGAGTGACATAAAAAACACTAGTTAACCTCGATAGTAGATTGCAGCCAGACGATGCTACCGACCGGTCTACTTCTTCCCGCATCTGCCGCAGGCACTTCTGGCCCAAAGCCGCGCGCAGTGATAACAAATGAATTGCTTGTCGTAATGACTCCTGACGAAAGCATCACCACCAATGGTTCGACCATGCATTCTGGTGGTCTTTGATATGTCGTACTAGTCATCCCTGTTTGATTTACAGACGAAATGGGCAGAACGAAAAGTGCGGTTGTAGAAGAAGTGTCCCAAACGGTCGTGCTTTGCCACGTTGGTATGGAACTGGCCGCCAAAATATTAGAGCTTGTAAACGTTGTTGTGTACAAACCTGCACTAGTCAAAACTTCCCCAACTGAATATTCACAGTGACTTAACGCAATTTCGGCTGCCTGGGATGCCAATTGTGAAGTTCTAACATTCCCCAATACGGCCTCAGTTGATGTTGCGTTGCGCATGCTACTAACTGCAAGTAACGAGACGACAATCAACAATATCATTGCAATGACCAAGACGATGCCTCGTTCATCTGCGTGCATTCGATTCTTGTTACGTACAAGCAACGAGTTTTTACTTGAGTTCATACGTACTTTTTGCCGATTGAAAAGACCAAGCCACTTCGTTCATGGCTGCCAATTCCTGAGCGTTATCGTCGTAAAAAAAGCTCGACGTAAACGAAGATCTGGAGGCGATGTTTGAACTGCGCCGTCGCACTTAACGTACCTCGCGGAAGCTAAATCTGGCGCTACAAAAGCTTCGCTTCTAACAAGAACGCAAATACGAACAGTTTTAACTTTTTCCCACCGCAGTGCATCACTAGCTAATGCAGCCATATTGGTTTGGGTCACAACTTCGTATGCCGACAAATAGCCTGCTGCTGTGGCAGTCGTAGCAGTATTCGTTGTGCTTACAGTGCCAAACGTAAATTGCAAATCTTCAACGTTTTCAACTAGCGGTTGGGCGGTACTCGAGCCGCCGTTACCTTTGCAGTAAAGACTCGGAGATGTAATAACAGTGGTTGTACCAACGTAAAAGCGAACGTCTGCGACCGTATAAGTTACTGCGTTCGTAGCCGTGGCTGCACCAACAAGCGTGGGCAAGTTTGCGGTGATTGATGCTAGGGAGTTGCCAAGGCAATCGGTGGGCCCGCCAGATGTAGTGGGTGCAGTGTTGAATGGGTCAGCTTCATAGTTGACTGCCAGAGAGTCTGGCAAAGTCGAGGATCCAGCGCATGTAAGTGAGTCGATTGAACCCGCACTTGCAATATTACTGAACTTGCCGTCACACCCGCGGACTATGAAACTTGATAAAGAAAATGATACTGGCGACGTTACAAATGTCGTCGTTCCATAGACGGGGTTTTTCCTAGAATTTTCAGCGCGATATGGTTGGTCAGGATTGAAGCCAGCCATACGTATATGTTGCGTCAGGATGGCAAGGGCAGCTTGCCCATCTTCGTTTAACCTGGCCTGCGCTTCAGCAACTTTTCCTGACTGTGAAGCTGCCACATATGCTGACATTGCTGCGATGACAATCAAGAGGCCAATGGTTAGTGAAATCATCAGCTCGATTAAGGAAAATCCAAGCTGAGCTTTTGACCGAGATGACGGAATAGATGCCCTCATAACTTGAACCTCAAGTAAAGGCATCGAGGGCTTGGATTGGTGTAAGTGCCTGTTACTTCCACTGGGCAATTATCTGAACTAGTGGGCGATATCGCAGCAAATGTGGACGGTTCCTCCCAAACGATCCATAAATTTCCGTATGCGTTCCAAGTGCAGGGGGTACTGTCACACTTCATAAGCATTCCACCCGCCGGCAGACTCTGCCGTATAAGCCCCTGGGTGGTAGCAATATCCATTGCTGCGAGCGTTGATTCGGTGCAACTTGGATAAGCGCAGTCTGCCGCAGTAATACTGGATGTGGTTCCATCGTAATTAAGCGCCGAACTGTAGTTGTTTGCACTGAAACCATTTGGATTTGCCCTAATCCGTTCTATATGCGCCAAAGCAAGCGTCGTGGCCGTCGCCCGATAGCCAGAAAGTTTGGGGAGCTGCACGCCAAATGACATCATGTTTGCAAGTGCTAGCATGCCAAAGGATAAGATGAGAATCGCCACAAGCACTTCTATCAAAGAAGCCCCGAGCTGCCTAGGTGTATGTAAGCTTAATCTCATTGGTCTGTTCCGCAAGAGCTTAAGCCGTCCCCTGCAATTCGGCCACGTCCACCGAGATTGACGCAAACGACCCTCTGGGCAGTGTTGGGGAAATCGCCACCTCCAAACTGCATGCTTGTAGCGCTTGAAAGACTAAGTCTTCCTGTTGGTGTGAAGCGGAATTTGTTCGCTGGGGTACCCGATTCGTTAATTGAGTCAAGCGTGGTTAGCGGGGTTTGAATACGTAAGATTGGCTCTGTTGCTGCACGAGTGCCGCTGTTGTCGAGGTCGTGAAAGATTATCCAGCCACTGACCCAGCCGTTGCCGCCAGGACCAGTGCCAGTCCCGCAAGTTGGACTAGCAGACTCAGGTGCATCGCTTCGACACAAAACTACATATCCGCTGCGTTTTATGGATTCAGTGCGCGCATACCGTAAGTCGGATAAAAAAGTGTTGACAGCGCTGGACATGGCGTTGGACTGTATTAAAAATTTTAACGACGGCGCTGCTAAGGTGGTCAAGATTGCCACGATGGCAAGCACTACCAATACTTCAAGCAAAGTAAAACCACGCATTTTTCGCATGATCGGGATTTTGCCGTGAATTACTCGGCGCGCGTCGTGCAATCGACAGACGGGGAGAATAAAGCGACGAGCGGACTTTCTACCGCTTGACCTCATCCACCAGCGCCCGAAACTCGTCAATATCTTCAAAGCTGCGGTACACGCTGGCAAAGCGCACGTAGGCCACCTTGTCGAGCTTCTTCAGTTCGCGCATCACCAGCTCGCCCAAGCGGGTGGACGGGACTTCCTTCAGGCCCAGGCTGAGGAGTTTTTCTTCAATCCGCTCGATGGCCGAGTCGATTTGCTCGGTGCTGACCGGGCGCTTGCGCAGTGCCAGATTCATGGACCCGAGGATTTTGGGGCGTTTGTACTCAATGCGCCGGCCGTCTTTCTTGACGATGGCCGGGAAAGTAACGTCGGGCCGTTCGTAGGTCGTAAAGCGCTTTTCACACGCGCCGCACTGGCGGCGGCGGCGTATGAAGTCTGCGTCTTCTGAAATTCGTGTCTCGACGACCTGGGTCTCCAAATGACCGCAAAAAGGGCATTTCATGGCTGTTTTTGCCTCTTTTCAGGTATCTTTTAGGGCTCTAGACCAATGGATACATGCGCGAGCAGCTATTGATTTAATAGCTGCTCATTTCATTAACGGTACACCGGAAACCGGCTGGTCAGCGCATGCACCTTGGCCTTGACGGCCTCGATGTTGGCGGCGTCACGCGGCTTGTCCAGCACGTCGGCAATCAGATGCGCTGTCATGCGTGCTTCTTCCTCTTTAAAGCCGCGCGTCGTCATGGCCGGGGTGCCGATGCGCACGCCGCTGGTGACCATTGGCTTTTCCGGGTCCTTGGGAATGGCGTTTTTGTTGATGGTCATGTGGGCGCTGCCCAGCACGGCCTCGGCTTCCTTGCCGGTGATGTTCTTGCTGCGCAAATCGACCAGCATGACGTGGCTTTCGGTGCGACCGCTCACAATGCGCAAGCCGCGCTGAACCAGCGTTTCGGCCATCACCTCGGCGTTTTTGACCACTTGCTGTTGGTAGACCTTGAACGCTGGCGACAGCGCCTCTTGCAAGGCCACCGCCTTGGCGGCGATCACATGCATCAGCGGCCCACCCTGGATGCCCGGGAAGATCGACGAGTTGATGGCCTTTTCCAGTTCCGGCTTCATCAGGATGATGCCGCCGCGCGGGCCGCGCAGCGATTTGTGCGTGGTCGAGGTGACGACGTCGACATGGCGCACTACGCAGGCCTGATCGCCGCCGGCGTCTACCCGAACCCGATCCCGCATGCCGACGTCGTCACCTCGACCACGCACAAATCGCTGCGCGGCCCGCGC
>JANNYZ010000083.1:0-9403 GCA_031410335.1 Polaromonas sp.
ATCGTCTAGCGTGCGCACACCGCCGCCGACGGTCAGCGGGATGAACACTTGCGATGCCACGGCTTCAATGATGTGCAAGATCAAGTCACGGCCATCGCTGGTCGCGGTGATGTCCAGAAAAGTCAGCTCGTCCGCACCCTGGTCGTTGTAGCGGGCAGCAATTTCCACCGGGTCACCAGCGTCGCGCAACTGGGTGAAGTTCACGCCCTTGACGACACGGCCACCGGTCACGTCGAGGCAAGGAATGATTCGTTTAGCGAGCATGGACGATCTCAGATGGGGATAGGGGTTGGACGCTTTGTCGCCCGAGGACAGGTTTAGGCTGACCGAATGAGTAGACTCAAGCAGGGGCCGCGGGACTGGCTTTGCCAGACTGCACGCGCAGTGGCCCCCTCGGGGGGCAGGAAGCTACGCGCAGCGAGCGACCGTGGGGGCAACATCATCCATTCAACTCATCAGCGCGTGCCTGAGCAGCTTCAAAGTCCAAGTCACCGCTGTAGATCGAGCGGCCGCAAATCACGCCTTCAACGCCCTCGTCTTCCACCGCACAGAGCGCTTCGATGTCCGCCATGTTTGACAAGCCGCCTGAGGCAATGACGGGAATCGTCAACGCCTGGGCCAGCTTGACGGTGGCTTCCATGTTGATGCCGCTGAGCATGCCGTCACGGCCGATGTCGGTGTAGATCACTGACTCCACGCCGAAGTCCTGAAACTTTTTGGCGAGGTCAATCACGTTGTGGCCGGTGATTTTGCTCCAGCCGTCAGTGGCAACCTTGCCGTCTTTGGCGTCCAGGCCCACGATGATGTGGCCGCCAAAGGCGGTGCAGGCGTCTTGCAGAAAGCCGGGGTTCTTCACCGCTGCGGTGCCGATGATGACGTAGCGCAAACCGGCGTCCAGGTAGCGTTCAATCGTGTCCAGGTCGCGTATGCCGCCACCCAGTTGCACGTCAATCTCCAGTCCCACTTCAGCCAGTATTTTTTTGATCGCCAGATCGTTTTTGGGCTTGCCGGCAAACGCGCCGTTCAAATCCACCAGGTGCAGCCGGCGCGCGCCTTTGTTCACCCAGTTGCGCGCCATGGCCGCCGGGTCTTCGCTGAAGACGGTGGATTGATCCATATCGCCCTGTTTGAGGCGTACGCAGTGACCGTCTTTCAGGTCAATCGCGGGGATAAGTAGCATGTGGCGGTTGCAGGCGGGAGCTAAAAAAGTTAAGGGTTCCAGTTCAGGAAATTGCGATACAGGGCCAAGCCTTGGTCAGCGCTTTTTTCCGGGTGAAACTGGGTAGCGAAAATATTATCGCGTGCAATGGCCGCGGTAAAGCGCTCGCCATAGCTTGCTGTGCCTGCAGTGTGGCGCGCATCAGACGGACGGGCGTAAAAACTGTGCACGAAATAGAAATACGAGTTGTCTGGCACGCCTTGCCAGATCGGGTGACTCTTTTGGCTATTGAACGCTGACTGGCTGACCTCGTTCCAGCCCATTTGCGGCACTTTGTAGCGGCTGCCGTCGGCCTGCAGCTGCCCTGCCAGGTCAAATTTGAGCACTTCGCCGGGGATCAGCCCCAGCCCCTGTGTGCCCACACCAGCGTCACCGGGACGGCCTTCGGCGCTGTGCGTCAAAAGCATTTGCATGCCCACGCACACGCCAAACAGCGGTTTGTTGGCAGCCGCGTGCAGCACCGATTCGAGCAAACCCGACTCCGCCAGCTCGTGCATACAGTCGGCGATGGCGCCCTGCCCCGGCAGCACGATGCGCTCAGCGACCATCACGTCTTCAGGCTTTGACGTAACCACCACGTCAAACCCGCTGCCCTGGGCCACATGCTGCACCGCCTGCGAGACAGAGCGCAGGTTGCCCATGCCGTAATCGACGACTGCAACGGTTTTGGATGGAGTCATTAAAAATTTAGTCGCTATTAAATCAGTAGCTGCTCGCGCATGTATTCATTGGTCTAGAGGCCTAAAACAGCCCTGAAAACAGGTGTTTTTGGCCTTTTTGAGCCGTTTTGGAGCCGAATTTTGATTAAAGCGAGCCTTTGGTTGATGGAATCACATTGGCCGCGCGCGGGTCAATCTCGAGCGCCATGCGCAGAGCCCGTGCAAAGGCTTTGAACACCGTTTCGGCCTGGTGGTGCGAGTTGTCACCGCGCAGGTTGTCGATGTGCAATGTGACGAAAGCGTGGTTCACAAAGCCCTGAAAAAACTCATAAGCGAGCTGGCTGTCAAAAGTGCCGATCATGCCGCTTTTGAAAGGCACATGCATCTCCAGGCCTGGCCGACCTGAAAAATCAACCACTACTCGGCTCAAAGCTTCGTCAAGCGGCACATACGCATGGCCGTAGCGGCGCAAGCCTTTTTTGTCGCCCACGGCCTTGGCCACGGCCTGGCCGAGGGTGATGCCCACGTCTTCCACCGTGTGGTGGCCGTCGATGTGCAGGTCGCCGACGCACTGAATGTCGAGGTCGATCAGGCCGTGCCTAGCGATCTGGTCAAGCATGTGGTCAAAAAAGCCGATGCCCGTCGACAAGTTGGACTGGCCCGTGCCGTCGAGGTTGACTTTGACGGTGATTTTGGTCTCGGCGGTGTTGCGCGAGACTTCGGCGATGCGGGGAAGGAGTGTTGTGGTCATAGGGAAGTTTCAAGCGCCGCCAGCATCAGCAGATTTTCATCCGCCGTGCCAACCGTCAGGCGCAAACAATTGGCGAGCAATGGATGCATTTTAGAAACGTTTTTAACGAGCACGCCTTGAGCCTTCATACCCTCAAAAGTTTTGCTGCTATCAGCCACGCGAACGAGGATCATGTTGGCGTCGCTTTTCCAGCACTTGACGCCGGGCATTTTGCCCAGCGCATCCAAAAGCATAGCGCGCTGTTCAATCAGATCAAGTGCTTGCGCTGCAAACACTTCTTTATTTTCAAGTGCAAACAGCGCGCATTCACAGTTCAACACGCTGATGTTGTACGGTGGCCGCACCTTGTCAATCTCGGCCATCAGGGCTTTCGGGCCCATCATGTAGCCCAGCCGCACCCCTGCCAGACCAAATTTGCTCAGCGTACGCATCAGCAGCACATGGCTGTGCCGGGTAATGCGGTTGATGTAACTTTTGCTGGCAAACGGCTGGTAAGCCTCGTCCATCACCACCAAACCGCCCTGCTTGCCCACGGCGTTGATGATGTTCTCAATCGCTGTGTCGTCCCACAGATTGGCGGTGGGGTTGTTGGGGTAGGCCAGATAGGTAATCGCCGGTTTGTGTTCGGCAATGGCAGCCAGCATGGCGGCTTCGTCGAGTTCAAAGTCGGCTGTCAAAGGCACGCCAATAAACTTCAACCCCTGCAATTGCGCGCTCATGCCGTACATCACGAAGCCGGGGAGTGGACTGAGTATCGAAGCGCCAGGCACATCACAGGCCAGCGCCAGCAGCGAAATCAACTCATCCGACCCGTTGCCCAACATGATGTCAAAGCCCTCGGGCATCTGCGCATATTCAGCCAGCGACCGTTTCAGATCATTGACCCGATCACCCGGGTAGCGGTTCAACGCGAGCGCACCGAGGCGCTGCCCCAAATGCGCCTGCAGCGCTGCAGGCAAACGGTGTGGATTCACCATCGCATCCAGCTTGACCATGCCGGTCGAGTCTTGCACGGCGTAGGCGTGCATGGACTGGACATCACACCTGATGCGAGAAATGGGTTCAGGGGCAAGTGTTTTCAGTGGGTCAGTCATATCGGGGGAGGCGTTTTAAAAGGGTTAATCACCACTAGCTGGTCATAGCGCTCCAGCGGCAGGGCATCGCTCAGCACCGCATCGCAGCCACTGTGCATGGCCGACGCCAGCATCAGCGCCTGCCAGTAATCAAGCTGCAAGCGCACCTCCAGGCCCCAGGCAGATTCCACCGTCTGGTGGTCTGTTACCCAAGGCTGCCACTGCTGGTAGCGCCGCAGCTTGGCGCGTGCATCGCCCTGCGGCAAGCCGGGCTGGATGCGTTGGGTCACGCACATGTAGTACTCATTCAAAACCTGCGTGCTGGTACGCCCCGTGCGCGTGGCCCATAAATGTGCCAGCCAGGCCCGCACCTGCTGGCGGCGCTGCGTGTCTGCGGCGTCGTCGGCATAGACGAGGATGGAGGTATCAACGAAAACGCGTTGCATTTCCGGACTGGCGTTCTGCATAAATTTCGGCGCGCCGCGGGTAGGGCTGCGCGCTGGAAGTAAAAGTCACGTCATCAGCCAGCCATTCCCGCTCAGCCCGGGCATAGGCATCTTCTCGCTGCATTTTTTCAACCAGCATCTCACCGACCAGGCGGGAGACACTGGTGTTGCGCTTGGCCGCCGCAATGCGAACCCATTCCAGCGCTGATTCTTCAACGGTGATGGTGACGTTTTTCATGACTTGAATGATACACTAAATTCGTGCAACACTGAATTCGTGTATAAATTTCACCGTAGGAAGAACTGGGTCAGACTCCAATGAAGTTCACTTGGGCAAACTGCAGATTCCAAATAAGATGGAAAAACGCATGCCCACCAATCAAGAGTTCGCCAATTACTGCTGTGACCTGCTGGCCAGCGCGGGCCAATGTGTGGCCAAGCGCATGTTTGGCGGTTACGCCCTCAGTACCGACGGGTTGACGATTGCGATTGTTGCGGAACTGGGCGATGGTGAAAAGCTGTGGCTAAAGGGTGATAACAGCACGCGTAGCCAGTACGAGGCGGCGGGCTGCAAGATATTCACTTACCCGGCCAAGGGCGTACCACGGTCGATGAACTACTTCAGCAGCCCTGACGAGGCGATGGATTCACCTGACGCGATGCGGCCCTGGGCGGCACTGGCGCTCGATGGTGCTTTACGCGCACGTGCTGGTAAGACTTTGAGAAAACCCAAAAAAACGAAGACAGCAGTCGCCAAAACAGCTGCCAATAAAACTTCCTCGAAGACGAGCTAGAGTCGGTAATTGCGTCATCACATTGACCGCCAGGTCACAGCAGTTTTGTTACCCAAATACTGCACCCGCACCCTGGATGTGCGCAGGAAGCCCCAGCAAGTCCAGCATGTTGCGCACAGTGCAGGCCGCCGTCGACGTCACAGGCATGCCCAACATGTTTTGGGCCGCTTGAAGCGCTGGCAGGGACGGCATTTGCACGCAGGCCGACAGCACCACCACATCAGCATTCGCGACGTTCAAGCGTTTGACATCATTTAAAAGTTGCATCGGGTCGCGTCGGCCCACTTCCAGGTTGTCGGGAATTTCAAAGCAAATGCGGTCGATCACCTCAATGCCTTCGTGTTCAATGTAATCGACCACCATTTGGGTCAACGGCAACATGTAGGGCGCCATCAGTGAAATCTTTTTGGCACCCATGGCTTTGAGGCCATGAATAAGCGCGCCCGCCGATGTCATGACCTTTGACGTTGCGCCCGCCTCGGCCACGGCGGCCGCCATGTCGCGCTCCACCTCGCGGTGAAAACCTGGGCCTTGGGCCATGATGGCCACCAGGCACGCCGTGGAAATCACATCCACGCGGGCATCTGCCAGTTCGGCTGCACAGCGCTGGGTCTGGCTGTTCATGGCCTTGAGCTCTTCCGGCGTGACCTTGTGCATGCGCATACGGCTGGAGTGAAAGGTAAAGCGCTCAGGCGCCGCCTGCTCGCGCAACCGCAACATGGCGGGTATTTCTGTCTCCATGGTGGTGTTGGAGCTGGGCACCATCTGGCCGATGCGAATAGGGCCAACGGAAGACGCGGTTGGGTTCATATGATGTTTTCCTGACTGCTATCGGAGGCGCATCTCTGCTGCGCGTGCATGTGCCTGCAAGCCTTCGCCGTAGGCCAGCTCAGCCGCAATCTTGCCGAGGACCTGCGCGCCCTGCTCGCTGACTTCAATGATGCTGCTGCGTTTTTGAAAGTCGTACACCCCCAGCGGGCTTGAAAAGCGGGCTGTGCCGCTGGTGGGCAGCACGTGATTGGGGCCAGCGCAATAGTCACCCAGTGATTCGCTGGTGTACGCGCCCAGAAAAATCGCACCCGCATGTTTGAGCAGTGGCTCCCACTGATGCGGGTTGCGGCTGCTGACTTCGAGGTGCTCGGGGGCGATGCGATTGCTGATGTCGCAGGCTTCCTGCATGCTACGGGTCAGAATCAAGGCGCCTCGGTCCGTCAATGATTTGGCAATGATGGCGGCTCTGGGCATGCTGGACAGCAAGCGGTTGATGGCCTCTTGCACCGCATCAATATAGGCGGCGTCGGGGCACAGCAAAATGCTTTGCGCCAGTTCGTCGTGCTCAGCCTGACTGAACAGGTCCATCGCCACCCAGTCTGCAGGCGTGGTGCCGTCAGCCAGCACCAATATTTCTGACGGCCCGGCAATCATGTCGATGCCGACCATGCCAAACACGCGCTTTTTCGCGCTGGCAACATAGGCGTTACCGGGGCCAGTGATTTTGTCGACCTTGGGCACGGTTTGCGTGCCGTAGGCCAGAGCTGCCACGGCTTGCGCGCCGCCGATGGTGAAGGCGCGGGTCACGCCAGCGACGTAAGCGGCAGCTAAAACCAGTGCATTTTTTTCACCTTTCGGGGTAGGTACCACCATGATGATTTCACCCACGCCAGCCACGTGTGCGGGAATCGCGTTCATCAACACCGACGACGGGTACGCGGCCTTGCCGCCCGGCACGTAAATGCCTACGCGGTCGAGTGGCGTGACTTTTTGCCCAAGCAGTGTGCCGTCTTCGTCGCGGTATTGCCAGCTTTGGCCGTTGGCTTTCTTTTGCGCCTCGTGATAGGTACGAACGCGTTGGGCCGCTGCTTGAAGCGCGTCGCGCTGGGCTGCGGGTATCGCCTCGAATGCGGCTTTGAGTTCGGCTTGGGTCAGCTCAAGCGCCGCCATGGATGCAACCTCAAGCCCATCAAACCGCGCGGTGTAGTCAAGCACTGCTGCGTCGCCACGCTTTTGCACATCAGCCAGGATATCGGCCACGCGCTGCTCGATAGCGGCGTCTGTGTCAGCTGACCAATGCAAACGCTCCTGAAATTCCGCCTCAAATGTGCTTGAAGCTGTCGTGATACGGGCGGGAGAAGCTACCAAAGTCATAGCAATTACTTAGTTTACTTTTTAACAGCCAAGGCAAACGCATCCATGATCTTGCGTATCGGAGCTTGTTTTAACTTCAGAGCGGTCTGATTGACCACAAGGTGCGAGCTGATGTCCATGATGCGTTCAACTTCAACCAGGTGGTTGGCTTTCAGGGTGTTGCCAGTTGATACCAAATCCACAATCGCGTCAGCCAGCCCCGTCAGCGGGGCCAGTTCCATGCTGCCGTAGAGTTTGATCAGGTCAACGTGCACGCCTTTAGAAGCGAAAAAGTCGCGCGCAATAGCCACATATTTGGTCGCAACTGTCATGCGCGAGCCCTGCTTCATCGCAGCCGCGTAGTCGAAACCTTCGCGCACGGCCACGCTGATGCGGCACTTGGCGATTTGCAAATCCAGCGGTTGATACAAACCCTGAGTGCCCGACTCCAGCAGCGTGTCCTTGCCCACCACACCCATGTCTGCACCGCCGTACTGCACATAGGTGGGTACATCGGTCGCGCGCACCAGCAGCACCCGTACGTCTGGCTGGTTCGTGCCAAGTATCAGCTTGCGTGATTTGTCCGGGTCATCCAGCACCTCGATACCTGCGCTTTTGAGCAACGGCAGGATGTCGTCAAAGATTCGGCCTTTTGAAAGTGCAATCGTGATCATGCTTTTACTCGCTCAATATCGGCACCGATTCCACGCAACTTGGCTTCCATCTGGTCATACCCACGGTCCAGGTGGTAGATGCGGTCAATCATGGTTTCACCTTCGGCAACCAGCCCAGCTATCACCAGACTGGCCGACGCGCGCAAGTCTGTGGCCATGACGGTTGCGCCAGACAGTTTTTCAACGCCTTCCATGACGGCAACTTTGCCTTCAATCTGAATCTTGGCGCCCAGGCGAACCATTTCATTGACGTGCATAAAACGGTTTTCAAAAATCGTTTCAGTGACGGTTGCCGCACCATGCGACACCGCATTGAGCGCCATGAACTGGGCCTGCATATCGGTTGCAAAACCCGGGTACTCGGTGGTACGAAACGACTGGGCTTTGAGTCGGCCCTGCGACTGGATACGCATACCGCCTTCGATGGCAATAACGGTTGCTCCCGCTTCACGCAGCTTGTCGACCAGCGCGTCCTGATGGTCGGCTCTGGCGTGTTGCAGCGTGACATCACCGCCCGTGGCGGCTACGGCGCACAAAAATGTCCCTGTTTCAATGCGGTCTGCCACCACTTGGTGGGTGCAACCATGCAAACGTTCAACGCCCTGAATGCGAATGCGGCGCGTGCCGTGACCTTCAATCTTGGCGCCCATTTTGATCAGCATTTCAGCCAGGTCGCCAATCTCGGGCTCTTGCGCAGCGTTTTCTAGAATGGTTTCGCCTTCCGCCAGACTGGCCGCCATCAAAAAGTTTTCAGTGCCCGTCACCGTGACCATGTCAGTGGTGATGCTGCAGCCCTTCAGGCGCGTTCTGCCCGCGGGCAATTTGGCAATCATGTAGCCGTGCTCCACCGCAATCTCGGCACCCATGGCCTGCAGGCCTTTAATGTGCTGGTCCACCGGGCGTGAGCCAATCGCGCAGCCACCGGGCAATGACACCGTGGCCTCGCCAAAGCGCGCCAGCAAGGGGCCCAGTGCCAGCACCGATGCGCGCATGGTTTTGACCAGCTCGTAAGGCGCTTCAGGCGACGTCAAAGCGCCTGCATTGATGGTGACGGTGCTGGGCGCATCCTTGTCGCGCTCTGCTGTGACTCCCATGTTGCGAATCAGCTTGAGCATGGTGGACACGTCTTGCAGAGCCGGCACGTTCTCCAGCGTGACCGCATCAGCCGTCAGCAGCGCAGCGCAGAGCTCTGGCAAGGCTGCGTTTTTGGCGCCTGAAATGGTGACGGTGCCGTTCAGCGTTTTACCGCCCTTGATGAGTAACTTGTCCATGATTTAATTGTTTGGGTTGCTTGCCCACTCAGCGGGCGTCAAGGTTTTCATCGACAGCGCATGCACTTCGTTGGTCTGGATACGGCCACCCAGCGTGGCGTAGACTTTTTGATGACGCTGAATCAGGCGTTGGCCTTCAAAACTGCTGGAAACAATGGTGGCATACCAGTGCTGGCCGTCGCCCGACAGCTCAATGTGCTCACACGGCAAACCGCTGGCAATGATGGATTGAAGTTCTTCGCTGGTCATACAGGTTTTCTAAAAAAAGGACGCGATGCCACGGGTGGCAAAAAAAGTGACAAATATAAGCGGTCAACACAACTCACCAACAATCGGCGAAGCGACAAGCGTGGAGGTAACACCTCCCCATACCAGCAAGGTCCGCAGAACCG
>JANNYZ010000084.1:0-18790 GCA_031410335.1 Polaromonas sp.
CAGGTTGTCACCACTGACCACAACGTACATCTGCGACTCCGGCTCCGGGCTGGACACCGTCATCATGTCGTTCACGCGCTCGACAGACGCCACATTGCCGCAGCACAGCAACACCTTTTCCTTGGTTTCCTGGTCGGGTGCTACACCAGCGACAGTGACTGTACCGGTTGACGCATCAAAGCCAATGCTAAGGGCCTCAACATTCAGGTTCATGGTACCGATGTAAGTGGCAATGGCGTCGCCTGCGGCTTTGCTCAGGGCTTCGATGTTTTCAGGCGTTGGCGCTGCTGCTGCGGCCTCTTGCGCGGCTTTGGCCTCGCCTTTGCCAAAAAGCTTTTCACCAGCTTCCTTGATAAAACTGAACATGCCCATGATGATTCCAATCAAAAAGATGCCCTGACAACATGCCGGGCTAGCCTGACTTTAACGCTCCCACATGACGCATTTCACGTCAGTTGCCAAGCTTTGTGCCTTCGTGCCAAAAGTTGCGGCGTCGGCCTACAGATTCAGCCCAGCCGTTCGATGCCCAGGCCTTCCATGTCGATGTCGGCAGTTCTGCCCGCCAGCACATCAGCCAGCGCCCGTGCACTGCCGCAACTCAGGGCCCAGCCGCTGGAGCCGTGGCCTAAATTGAGCCACAGCCCGGGGATGCCGCTGTCGCCGATGACCGGTGGGCCGTCTGGCAGCATGGGCCGTGCGCCTTTCCACAGTTGCACGCTAGCGCCCGTATTGGCGTTTTGGGCTGCGCCGGGAAACCAGTCATGCAACACTTTGTAAAGGGTTTGAACCGAGGACGTGCGGTGTTTGCCTAATGATCCGCCAATTTCTGCGCTGCCTGCCACCCGCACCCGGTTGCCGAGGCGGGAAATGGCCACTTTATAGCGCTCGTCCATCAAGGCACTACGCGGTGCATTGAGCGCCTCGCGTATCGGTGCGCTGATGGAATAGCCGTAAACCGCAGTGATGGGAATGTTCAAACCCAGGGGCTTGAGCAGCGCGGCCGACGCCAGGCCAGCGCACATCACGACCCGGTCAAACGGCCGGGGTGTGCCTTCACCCGCTATCAATACGCTAGCTGCTCGCGCATGATTTAATAGGGCTACCGTCGTATTGAACTGGAAATTGACACCCAAATCACGGGCTTTATCCTTCAGCAGCAGTGCAAACTGGCGGCAATTGGCCACTTCATCGTTGGGCAGGTGAATGCCGCCTAAAAACTCAGTGTCTGGGTTGATGGCAGGTTCGATTTTGCGGACTGCCTCAGCATCGATCTCACTGAACGTCACGCCTGCATCACGCAGTACCTGTAAGCCGGGTTGCACCAGGCGACTGTCTTTTTCACTGCGCAACAGCACCGTATAGCCGTCGCTGCGGTCGTAATCCAGTTGTAGCTCGGTCGTCAGGTGGTGCAGGCGTTCACGGCTATAAAACGCAAGCCGCTGTAAGCGGGTGCGGTTTGCAAGGTAAGTTTCCAGCGTGCAGGCGCGCCACCATTTCCACATCCACGTCAGGTCTGTGCCTGTCAGCGGCAAACTGAGCTTGACAGCGGCATGGCGGCTGATCAGATTGCCCAGCACTTTGCCTGGCATGCCGGGTGCAGCCCAGGGCGTGACAGAGCCTGGCGCCACAACCCCGGCGTTGGCAAAGCTGGTTTCTTCAGCGGCGGCGCCGCGCCGTTCAAACACGGTGACCTCGTGGCCATCGACAGCCAGTTCGTAGGCTGTGGTGATACCGATGATGCCTGCGCCTATGACGGCTACCTTCATGCGGCAGGCTGACCGTAGAAAGGGTTGAAAAAGCTTGAATTCATGATTTTTGATCGTTTTCAGGTATTGAATATGGCCTAAAGCCAATAAAAATATGCGCAAGCAGCTATAAAACTTATAGCAAATGGTTCAGGCAAGCCTCGACCTGTAAAGCGGCATCCAGCACGGCGTCGTCGCGCAGTGCGGCATGCCACAGCATCAGGCCTACCGGCAACTCCCCGGGACGGTGGCAGGGCACGGAAACACTGCAACCGTCGAGCATGTTGACCACCGCCGTGTTCCGCAACAGCAGGCCATTGACCATGAAAAACTCAGCATCGTCGTTCAACACGCTGGCAATGGTCGGCGCCACGATGGGAACGGTGGGCGACAGCACCGCATCAAAACCCTGCAATCGCATCTCCATGCGGCCTATCCAGTCAGCCCTGGCCGCGACCAGGTTGCTGTAGTCGGTTGCCGACATGCTTGCGCCGCGCAAGATGCGCAGGGCGACGCGGGGGTCGTAGTCGGTCTTGTACTTGGCAATCAGTGTCTGGTGCCAGGCGTAGCTTTCATAAGCTGACAGGCCGCCCGTCGCGTTGATAGTGGCGAGTTCGCTGATCTCGGTCAGGTCAATTTCTTGAATGTGTGCGCCAGATGATCGAAGCAAGTTGAGGGTATGGTCAAAAGCGCGGGCCACGGTGCTGTCCAATCCGTCCTGCATCAGGGTGCGGGCAACGGCAAAACGGCAATTTGCCAACGGTTTGCCGGGCAATTCGACGCTGCGCGCAGCCAGTACCTCATGCACGATGACGGCATCGCGTACCGAGCGGGTCAGCGCGCAAACAGTGTCCAGGCTGGTTGACAAGGGCAGTGCGCCCTTGGTGGGCACCAGCCGCGCCGTGCTTTTAAAGCCGACCATGCCGCACAGCGCCGCAGGAATGCGAATGGACCCGCCCGTGTCTGAGCCGAGGCCAACCAGAGCCGCGCCTGTTGCGACTGACACCGCCGCTCCAGACGACGATCCGCCAGGGATGCGTTCAACGGTCGGGTCCGCCGGGTTGACGGGCGTGCCGTAGTGCGGGTTAATGCCCACCCCCGAGAAAGCGAACTCCACCATGTTGGTGCGTCCGGTCAAAATCGCCCCAGCCGCGCGAAGCCTTGCCACGGCAGGACAGTCTGCGGCGGCGGGCGGGGCATTTTTTAGGACTTGGGAGCCTGCTCTAGTGACTTGACCCTGCACGTCAAACAGGTCTTTGACCGAAACAGTGACGCCTGCAAGGGATCCGTCCAGCGGCTCTGCGCTTGTGTGGCCAGCAGCGACCGGCATGTAGACGTGTCGGCAAACCGCGCTGGCGGCCACCTTTTGGGCCTGGGCGAGCAGTTCCGCAGCGCTGGTTTGTCCAGATGCCAATGCGCGGCGCGTGGAAAGGATATCGGTGGGGGTTGAGGTCATGGAAGGCAGACTTTGGGGTGCTATAATCGAACGGTTTTACGGGCGGCAACCTCGTCGTCTGCAGGGCAATCGCAAATCAGCCATTCAAGGTGTTGACGGGCAATTATTCCCGCCGATAAGCGCTGATTTTAGACACAACCTTTGGAGTAATTATTATGTCAACGACCATGCGCGAAATGCTGGAAGCTGGTGTCCATTTTGGCCACCAAACCCGTTTTTGGGACCCCAAGATGGCTCCGTACATCTTCGGTCATCGCAACCGCATCCACATCATCAACCTGGAAAAAACGCTGCCGATGTACAACGAGGCGATGAAGTTCGCCCGTCAGTTGTCGGCCAATCGCGGCACCATTTTGATGGTGGGGACGAAGCGCCAGGCGCGCGAGACGCTGGCCATGGAGGCCAAGCGTGCTGGTGTTCCCTTTGTTGATCAGCGCTGGCTGGGCGGCATGCTGACCAACTTCAAGACGGTCAAAACATCGATCAAGCGCCTGAAAGAGATGAAAGCCCAGCAAGAAGCTGGTCTGGAAACCATCAGCAAAAAAGAACAGCTCACTTTCAAGCGCGAAATCGAAAAGCTTGAAAAAGACATCGGCGGGATTCAGGATATGGCTGCATTGCCGGACGCCATCTTCGTGATTGACGTGGGCTTTCATAAAATCGCGATTCTGGAAGCCAAAAAGCTTGGCATTCCCCTGATCGGCGTGGTTGATTCCAACCATTCACCTATCGGCATCGATTACGTGATTCCCGGTAACGATGACTCGTCCAAGGCTGTAGCGCTGTATGCGCGCGGCATTGCTGACGCCATCATCGAAGGTCGCGCCAATGCGACCAACGAGGTGGTCAAGATGGTCCAGCCTGAAAGCTCAGACGAATTTGTGGAAGTTGCAGCCGCTTAAATTTGGCCGCTTTGCGCCAGACGCGAAAAAGGGGCTCGCGTAGCCCCTTTTTTACAAGTTAAAGATAAACCCGACAGGAAGATTTTGAAAATGGCAATTACTGCAAGCATGGTCGCCGAGTTGCGCGCCAAAACCGATGCACCCATGATGGAGTGCAAAAAGGCCTTGACTGAAGCTGAAGGCAACTTTGAAAAAGCCGAAGAAATTTTGCGCGTCAAGCTTGGCAATAAGGCTGGCAAGGCAGCCTCCCGCGTTACTGCTGAAGGCGTCATTGCTTACCATGCCGAAGGCGGCGTGGGCGCGCTGGTTGAGATCAACTGCGAAACCGACTTCGTGACCAAGAACGACAGCTTTCTGGCCTTCACCAACGCGGTTGCGGCTGGTATTGTCAAAAACAATCCTGCTGATGTTGCTGCGATTGGCGCCATGCCACTGACGCTCGATGGCTTCGGCCCGACGGTTGAAGAGGTGCGCAAAGGCCTGATTGGCAAAATTGGCGAGAACATGTCGGTGCGTCGGTTCCAGCGCTTTGCCGCAGGCAAGCTGGCTTCTTATCTCCACGGAACGCGTATTGGTGTGGTGGTGGAGTTCGATGGCGATGAAACCGCCGCAAAAGACGTTGCCATGCACGTTGCAGCGATGAAGCCTGTGTCGCTGTCCAGCGACCAGGTGCCTGCCGAACTGGTGGCGCGCGAGCGTTCAGTTGCAGCGGCAAAAGCTGCTGAAGACGCATCTGTGGCAGTTGCCGCCGGCAAGCCCGTCCAGTCCCCTGAAATCGTCGCCAAGCGCATCGAGGGTGGCGTGCAAAAGTATCTGAAAGAAGTTAGCTTGCACAACCAGACGTTTGTAAAAAATGACAAGCAGACGGTTGAGCAAATGCTCAAGGAAAAAGCCACGACTGTCAAGTCGTTCACTCTGTACGTGGTGGGCGAGGGCATCGAAAAGAAGGTCGACGACTTTGCCGCCGAAGTTGCTGCGCAAATCGCAGCTGCCAAAGCCGCCTGAGTACTTTTTTCAGCCGGAAGGCCGCTAAACTAATCGTTAACCAAACTCCAGAAAGCGCCTGCATGCCAGCCTACAAGCGAATCTTGTTAAAACTGTCAGGTGAGGCCTTGATGGGTGATGATGCCTTTGGTATCAACCGCGCCACCATCGTGCGAATGGTTGAAGAAATCGCCGAAATCACCCGCATGGGCGTGGAGGTGGCTGTGGTCATCGGTGGCGGCAACATCTTTCGCGGTGTGGCAGGTGGCTCGGTCGGGATGGACCGTGCCACTGCTGATTACATGGGCATGCTGGCTACCGTGATGAATGCCCTGGCCTTGGGTGACACCATGGACAAAGCGGGTCTGACGGCTCGCGTGATGTCTGCTATCGCCATTGAGCGTGTGGTTGAGCCTTACGTACGGCCCAAAGCGCTACAGTACCTTGAAGAAGGCAAAGTAGTGATTTTTGCGGCTGGTACGGGCAATCCGTTTTTCACGACTGACACTGCGGCTGCGCTGCGCGGCGCTGAAATCGGTGCTGAAATTGTGCTCAAAGCCACCAAAGTTGATGGCGTGTATTCGGCAGACCCGAAAAAAGACCCGAACGCAACGCGGTATACCAGCATCACCTTTGACGAGGCCATGGGTAAAAATCTTGAAGTGATGGATGCTACGGCGTTTGCCCTGTGTCGCGACCAGAAGTTGCCGCTGAAGGTTTTCAGCATCTTCAAGCACGGTGCCCTCAAGCGTGTGGTGCAAGGCGACGACGAAGGTACGCTGGTGCATGTCTAAGGCATTGCGTTGATGCGCGTATAGCAGCCTTTTCTGAATTCAATATCCGGAGTTTGAAACATGAGCATCGCTGATATCAAAAGCACTGCCGAGCAAAAAATGCAGCAGTCAATCGATTCATTCAAAAGTAGTTTGACAAAAATCCGTACAGGCCGTGCCAATCCTGGCTTGCTGGACACCGTACAGGTTGACTACTACGGCTCAATGGTTCCCATCAGCCAGGTGGCCAATGTTTCGCTGCTGGATGCCCGCACCATCAGTGTCTCGCCATGGGAAAAGGGGATGGGTGCCAAAATCGAGAAAGCTATTCGTGATTCAGACCTGGGTCTGAATCCTGCCGCACAAGGTGACCTGATTCGAGTGCCGATGCCCGCCATGACGGAAGAGCGCCGCAAGGAACTGACGAAGGTGGTGCGTGGCGAAGGCGAGCACGCCAAAGTGGCTATTCGCAACCTGCGCCGTGATGCGAACGACAGCGTCAAGAAAATCGTCAAGGACAAGCTGGCTTCCGAAGATGACGAGCGCCGTTCGCAGGACGAGGTGCAAAAATTCACAGATCGATTTATCGCTGAAGTTGATAAATTGGTGGCCTCCAAAGAGCAGGACATCATGGCTGTGTAATCTGATACAGCCACAGTTCACAATTTACCCTGCGACCGCTCATGTCAGACCCCTCAGTTCCGCACCACGTTGCCATCGTTATGGATGGCAACGGTCGCTGGGCAACGGGACGCTACTTACCGCGGATTGCTGGTCACAAGCAAGGCGTGGAAGCCCTTCGTACGTGCGTTCAGTCCTGTGTTGACCGCGGCGTAGCGGTCTTGACGGTGTTTGCTTTTTCATCAGAAAACTGGAACCGTCCAACGGAGGAAGTGTCTGGGTTGATGGAGCTGCTTGGTATGGCCTTGACGCGTGAAGTGCCTCGTTTACAGGCCAACGGCGTGCGCATGCATTTCATCGGCAACCGTCTTCAGCTATCCAATAAAGTGCAAACCGGGCTTGCGCAGGCAGAGCTCGATACGGCGCAAAACCAGCGACTTATTTTCAACATCTGCTTCAACTACGGCGGGCGTTGGGACATCGCCCAAGCGGCACAAAAATTGGTGAACAGCGGGCAGCCCATTACCGAAATGGCTCTCGACAGGGCAATGGCCCTGGCGCATGTGCCCGATCCGGATTTGCTAATACGCACGGGCGGGGAGTTGCGCATCAGCAATTTTTTGTTGTGGCAGTCTGCCTATTCAGAGTTTTATTTCACCAACAAGCTGTGGCCCGACTTTGACGCGGCGGCTCTAGATGATGCGATTGTGTTTTTCAAAACACGGGAAAGACGGTTTGGTCAAACGTCTGCGCAGCTGAAAAGCCAAGCCAAAACGCATCCTGCCAAGGTTCACGCTGTGAAGGTGGCCTGATGCTCAAACAGCGGGTGATCACCGCGATTGTCTTGCTGGCTGTTTTGCTGCCGGCCATGTTTTACACAACGCCTGTCCCATTTTGTGCTGTGGCACTGTTGCTGATTGCCGCGGGCGGCTGGGAATGGGGACGCCTCAATGCCTTTGGCTCAACGGTCAGTCTGTTGCTGGGTCTGATCACGGCCATGTTGTGCGGCTTGGCCTGGTATGCGGGACTGCTGGAAAAGCCCTTGCCTGTTTTGTGGGCGATGGCTGGAGGTGCCTGGGTGCTTATGGGCGGTGCCCTGCTGCGTGTGGGTGTCGCGGGCTGGCCACGCATTCCGAAAGCGCTGCGCCTGATGGGTGGCATGGCAGCTCTCTGGTTGGCTTGGCTGGCCGTTGCTCAGGCCCGCGTGATGGGTATTGATTTTTTGCTTTCCGTATTGCTGCTGGTTTGGGTGGCAGACATTGCGGCCTATGCCGCAGGTCGTGCATTCGGCGGGCGATTTACCCGAGGTAAATTAGCGCCATCGATCAGCCCCGGGAAAAGCTGGGAAGGCGTGTGGGGCGGCATGTTGGGGGTGGTGTTATTGTCGTTGGGCTGGGTGCTGATAGATCGCTGGCTTTCAGATTCAGCCGGCACCGGGGGTTCAGGTAGTCTTTATTCCCGTTTGTGGGGGCAGCATGGTGTGCTGGTAATGCTTGTAGGGGTGATTTTCCTGTCGGTCATGAGCGTGGTGGGTGATTTGGCAGAGTCCCTGGTCAAGCGCAGTGCTGGGGTCAAGGACTCAAGCGGCCTGTTGCCCGGGCATGGTGGCGTGCTTGACAGGGTGGATGCGTTACTTCCCGCTGTACCGCTGGCCATGATGCTGATCTATTTGTAGAGCATATGACTTTCAAAAAACTTGCCGTGACGGTTTTGGGCTCTACTGGCTCGGTCGGTGTCAATACGCTGGAAGTAATAGCGGCGAATCCCGAGCGATTTGTCGTGTTTGCGTTGAGTGCCGCTACCCAAACCGATGTGATGCTGGCGCAGTGCGCGCGTTTCAGGCCGCGTTATGCGGTCATGGCCAGTGCGCCACACGCGCTTGCACTGGCTGAAAAATTGAAAGCCAATAGTCTTGAAACGCAAGTTTTACATGGGCAAGATGCGCTTGAAGTAATCGCATCTCATGAAGATGTTGATGCCGTGATGGCGGCCATCGTGGGGGCTGCCGGATTGGCCTCCTGCATCGCTGCTGCCAAGGCCGGTAAGCGTCTGTTGCTGGCCAATAAAGAGGCGCTGGTGGTGGGTGGAGAAGTGTTCATGCAGGCTGTTCGTACGGGCCGTGCCCAGCTGTTGCCTATTGACAGTGAGCATTCTGCGATTTTTCAGTCGTTACCTGAAGACCCATCAACGTGGGCGGGGCGGGTTGAAAAAATCATCCTGACTGCTTCTGGGGGGCCTTTTCGAACACGTGACGTGGCCACCTTGCGGAATGTCACGCCAGACGAGGCCTGTGCGCACCCAAACTGGGTGATGGGGCGCAAAATTTCGGTGGACTCCGCTACCATGATGAACAAGGCTCTGGAAGTGATTGAGGCCAAATTCCTTTTTGGCCTGGAGCCTTCCAAGATAGAGGTGGTGATACACCCACAAAGCATCGTGCATTCGATGGTTCAGTACACGGACACGTCCGTGGTTGCGCAACTGGGAACACCGGACATGCGCGTGCCGATTGCTTACGGCCTGGCCTGGCCTGGCAGAGTCGCCTCTGGTGCCAGGGCGCTAGACTTCAGGACTGTGGGCAACATGACTTTTGAAGCGCCTGATCACGACCGGTTTCCTGGTTTGCAACTGGCATGGGATGTATTGGCTGCATCCGTCGGTACACCTGCCATTTTGAACGCTGCCAACGAAGTTGCAGTAGCGGCATTTCTCGAAAAGAAAATACGTTTTGATCAGATTCATGCCTTGAACTGCGCAACCCTTGATGCTCTGGCTGCACCTCATGTTGGCACGATAGAAGATCTTCTAGAACTGGACATAGAGGCACGCGCTTTTGCACAGAACCTGGCCCATTCCATGGAGTGCTGAGATGTTGACATTGCTGGCTTTTACCGTTGCTCTGGGTATTCTGATTGCAGTCCATGAGTATGGGCACTACAGGGTAGCGGTAGCTTGTGGCATCAAGGTACTGAAGTTTTCGATTGGTTTTGGCAAGCCAATTTATTCCTGGCGACTGAGAGGCAAACCGACAGAGTTCTCGATTGGCATGCTGCCCTTGGGTGGTTATGTCAAGATGCTTGACGAGCGAGAGGCGCCTGTGGAATCCAGCGAGCGTCACCTGGCTTTCAATACCCAACCCCTTAAATCTCGCGCTGCCGTTGTTGCGGCAGGTCCAGCAGCTAACCTGCTTCTGGCCATCTTGTTGTACAGCCTGGTGAACTGGAGCGGTCTTCAAGAGCCCAAAGCTCTGCTGGCCAGCCCTGTTGCGGGCTCGATCGCCGAGAGAGCTGGCTTGCGCGGCCAGGAATGGGTGAGGCAGGCGGCCTTTGAGGGCGAAGCATTTGAAGATGTGCGTTCATTCGAAGACTTGCGTTGGCGTCTGACCCAGGGCGCTTTGAATGGCCGCGATGTTCGCTTGGCCGTCAGCGACGACTCGGCTGCACAAGACGTACCTATGCGCGAAGTGCTGCTCAAACTAGCTGATTTGAAGGCCAGTGATGCGGATGCGCAACTGTTTCGCAAGATAGGAATCTTAGGCCCTTGGACTCAGCCAGTCATAGGCGAGGTGATGGTGGGCGGCGCGGCTGCCAGAGCAGGCTTGCGTGCTGGTGATGTTGTGCAGCGCGTCGGTGCGATGGTGATTGTTGACAGCCAGCAACTTCGTGAAATCATACGCAGGAGCCAGCCCAAGTCTGATATACAAACATGGCAGCTTTTACGGGCTGGCCAACAGCTCGATATTTCAGTGACACCTGAATTGCGTCAGGAAGGTCAAATGAGTGTCGGCCGCATTGGTGCGTATGTTGGCGCTCCACCTGAAATGGTCACAGTACGCTATGACTTTTTTGGCGGTTTGTGGCAAGGAGCGGTGCGAACCTGGGAAGTCTCTGTTTTGACGCTCAAAATGATGGGAAAAATGGTAACGGGTCAGGCATCTCTGAAAAACCTCAGCGGCCCGCTCACGATTGCAGACTATGCAGGCAAATCTGCCAGCCTGGGTTGGACAGCTTATCTGCTTTTTCTGGCCCTGATCAGCGTGAGTTTGGGCGTGCTTAATTTGCTGCCCTTGCCGGTCTTGGACGGGGGGCACCTGATGTATTATCTTTGGGAAGCTGTGACAGGCCGTAGCTTATCCCAAGCCTGGATGGAGGGATTGCAACGCGGTGGTGTGGCAGTATTGCTCTGCATGATGTCAATTGCTCTATTTAATGACGTCACACGAATCTTTGGCTAAAGCCCCGATTTGAAGCCAAAATCAATATTCAAAAGTTCATGCAAAAAAATTTCAGCCAATTCAAACTTCGAACCGTATATGTCTTGGCAGTCAGCCTGCTGTTGGCCCACTCGGCATGGGCTGTTGATCCGTTCACGGTCAGGGACATACGCGTTGAAGGCTTGCAGCGCGTAGAGCCCGGTACCATATTTGCATCACTGCCTTTCAGGGTGGGTGAGACCTACAACGATGACAAGGGATCGAGTGCTATCCGAGCTCTGTTCGCGCTAGGTTTGTTCAAGGATGTTCGACTGGAAGTCAGCGGTGATGTGCTGGTAGTGATTGTCGAAGAACGTCCGACCATCGCCGACGTCAATTTTGTTGGTTCGAAAGAGTTCGACAAGGACGTTTTGAAAAAGGCGCTGCGTGAAATTGGACTGGCAGAAGGCCAGCCTTTTGACAAGGCGCTTGCAGACAGGGCCGAACAGGAAATCAAGCGCCAGTACATCAATCGCAGCATGTACGGGGCCGAGATGGTGATCACGGTGACTCCCATTGAGCGAAACCGCGTCAATTTGTCATTCAATGTTTCCGAAGGCGAAACGGCAAAAATCAAGGATATCCGGATTGTCGGCAACAAAGCCTTTAGCGAGTCGACGATCCGGGGATTGTTTGATCTGGATACCGGCGGATGGATGAGCTGGTATACCAAGGCCAATCGTTACTCTCGAGCAAAGCTCAATGGTGACATCGAGACCATGCGCTCGTACTATTTGGCGCGCGGCTACCTGGAGTTCAAGGTGGACTCCACGCAAGTCGCCATATCTCCCGATAAGCAGGATGTGAGTATCACCATCAACGTGACCGAAGGTGAGCGTTTCATTGTCTCTGGCGTCAAGCTTGAGGGCAACTTCCTGGGCAAGGAAGAAGAATTCAAATCATTGGTAACCATCAAGCCTGGTCAGGCCTACAACGCAGAAACGGTGACTGAAACCACCAAGGCGTTTTCCGACTACTTTGGCACGTTTGGGTTTGCATTTGCTCGCGTCGAGGCTATCCCTGAAATTGATCGCGTCAATAATCGTGTCGCTTACGTGTTGCAGGCTGAGCCCTCACGACGTGCCTATGTCCGGCGCATCAATGTGATCGGAAACAACCGTACCCGCGATCAGGTCGTGAGGCGTGAATTTCGACAATTTGAATCATCGTGGTACGACGGCGACAAGATCAAGTTGTCCCGGGACCGCGTCGATCGGCTTGGTTTTTTTACTGACGTTAACGTTGATACGCAAGAAGTAACGGGCACAACGGACCAGGTTGATCTGTCTGTCACTGTGGTTGAAAAACCCACGGGGAATCTGCAGCTGGGCGCAGGTTTTTCAAGTGCGGACAAGCTGTCCTTGAGTTTCGGTGTCAAGCAGGAAAATGTGTTTGGCTCTGGTAACTATTTGGGCGTTGAAGTCAACACAAGCAAGATAAATCGAACACTGGTGTTGAGTACTGTTGATCCGTATTTCACTGCAGACGGCATTTCTCGTACGTTGGATCTTTATCGCAGAAACTCGCGTCCCCTGGATGGACAGGGGGGTGATTATGGTTTGAAGACCACCGGAGCCAGCATTCGATTTGGCGTTCCATTTACAGAGGTTGACACGGTTTATTTCGGGGCTGGCTACGAGCGGTTGGCTATCGAGCCGGGGATCAATGCACTTCCAGTTTCATATCAAGCCTACGTCAACCAGTTTGGGCTGAGCAGTACGTCAGTACCGTTAACTATAGGGTGGGCTCGCGACAATCGCGATAGTGCACTGGTGCCTACCAAAGGACGCTTTCAACGCGTTTTTGGCGAGTGGGGCGTAGGTGGAAACGCTCGTTACATCCGCAGTAACTATCAAATTCAACAGTATTTGCCTCTTAACAAGCAATTTACGGTGGCATTGAACGCAGAGTTGGGCTGGGGTCGGGGCTTGAACAATCGTCCATTTCCAATCTTCAAAAACTCCTTATCAGGCGGTTTGGGTTCGGTTCGTGGTTTCCAACAAGGTTCGCTCGGTCCAAGGGACGTTTCGAATCTTGCAACCGGTGGACCCAAAAAAATCACTCTCAATGGTGAATTGATTGCCCCCTTTCCTGGTACCGGAAACGACCGAACGCTGAGAATGTTTGGTTTTGTCGATATTGGTAACGTCTTTGGCGAGTTTGATCCGTACAAGATCAGCGAATTGCGCGCGTCTTACGGTGTCGGCGTCAGCTGGGTTTCACCGGTTGGCCCTTTACGTTTGGGTATTGCCAATCCGTTGCGCAAGAAAGCAGGCGATAGAATAGAGCGATTCCAATTTCAAATCGGCACTTCTTTCTAATGACGAATAATTTACGTAATTTTTGGCTGGCCTGTTTAATCGCGTGTGCCGGATTTTCCGCCAGTGCTCAAGAGTTCAAGGTTGGCATTGTCAACCTTGACCGAATCTTCCGTGAAGCAAATTCCGCCAAGGCTGCGCAAGTAAAGCTTGAGCAAGAGTTTGGCAAACGCGAAAAAGAACTCAACGATATTGCGACACAGCTCAAAACAGCTTCTGACAAGTTTGAGCGTGAAGCTCCTACTTTGTCGGAAACGCAAAGAAATACGCGGCAAAAACAGCTGGTCGATCAGGATCGTGACTTTCAGAGAAAGCGCCGAGAGTTTCAAGAGGATCTGAATGCCCGCAAAAACGAGGAATTACAGCAGGTCATCGAGCGAGCCAACAGGGTCGTCAAAACGCTGGCGGAAACAGAAAAGTACGACTTGATTGTTCAGGAAGCCGTGTACGTCAATCCGAAGCATGACATCACCGACAAAGTGCTTCGACTTCTGAATGCTTCAACCGGTAGGTAGTCAGTTGCAGCCCCGCAGCCATAGCGGGTCTGGTTGTGGTGCGTAGCCATCATGACCGTTAAACTCTCCACTCTCTTCGAAGCGTTGGCGTCAGAGTTCCCCGATGCCAGGCTGTTGGGCAATCAGGAACTACTTGTTCATGCCCTGTCACCTTTGGAGGCTGCGGGAGAAAGTTCCCTGTGCTTTCTGAGTCATCCAAAATACGCGCAAAAACTGGCATCGTCCAAAGCGGGCTGCGTTGTTGTCGGGGTAGCTGCAGAGTCGGCAGCCGTACTGCGCGGAACAACCATTGTTGTCAACGATCCTTATTATTACTTCGCCCGCATAACGCAAGTGTGGAAGCGGCGTCACAGCACGGGCATTCCCGCCACCATCCACCCAAGTGCATGCATTGATGCTTCGGCGAGCGTTGCTTCAGAAGTCTCGATCGGCGCTTTTGCATACATTGGCCCTAACGCAGTTATTGGTGACGGCGTTTATATCGGCGAGCACTGTGTGGTGGGTCAAAACGCAGTCATCGGCCAGGGCAGTCGTCTCGCTGCCCGAGTGACCTTGGGCGACGGCTGCAACATGGGTGAACGTTGCGTCGTTCACTCGGGGGTTGTTATTGGTGCTGATGGATTTGGATTTGCGCCGCATGACGGCCGCTGGGAAAAAATTGAGCAGTTGGGTAATGTGCGCATAGGCAATGATGTTGAAATTGGTGCCAATACCTGCATCGACAGGGGTTCATTGCAGGACACAGTGATCGAAGAGGGTGTCAAACTAGATAACCTGATTCAGATCGGTCACAACGTCCGGGTTGGCGCACATTCGGCGCTTGCAGGCTGTGTGGGTGTTGCAGGCAGTGCCACCATTGGTGCGCATTGCACGATAGGCGGTGGTGCCGTGGTGTTAGGGCACCTGACATTGACTGATCATGTGCATATTTCTGCGGCGTCTGTGGTGACGCGTTCGATTTTGAAGCCTGGAAACTACACGGGTCTCTTTCCCATCGATGACAATGCCGCATGGGAGAAAAATGCAGCCACCCTCAAGCAACTGCACACACTTCGCGACCGGCTAAGACAGGTTGAAAAATCGATAACGCCCAAAAATATATAAAGAAAAAATCATGATGGACATTCACCAAATTCTCAAGCAGTTGCCGCACCGCTATCCTATTTTGCTGGTTGATCGAGTGCTTGAAATAGACAAAGGCAAGCGCATCAAGGCGCTTAAAAATGTCACCATCAACGAACCATTTTTCATGGGGCATTTTCCTCACCGCCCGGTCATGCCGGGCGTATTGATGCTGGAGGCCATGGCGCAAGCTGCCGCTCTTCTGGCCTTTGACATGCTGGGTCAAGCACCCGACGATAAAACCGTGTATTACTTTGCGGGCATTGACGGTGCTCGTTTCAAGCGTCCTGTAGAGCCTGGCGATCAGCTCATCATGGACGTGAGTCTGGATCGCATGAAGGCAGGCATCTTTAAATTTACCGGGATCACCCGTGTTGGTGATGCTGTCGCCTGTGAGGCTCAGCTGATGTGCACCATGCGAACGATTGCCTGAATCTTGTGATGATAGCGATGGGTATTCATTCAACCGCTGTTGTTGACCCGCATGCTGAGATTGACAGCACAGTCAGCATTGGACCTTACACAGTCATTGGTCCGCACGTCAAGCTAGGTGCTGGCACTGCTATTGGTGCGCATTGCGTGATTGAAGGTCACACGACGATTGGCCGCGACAACCGCATTTTTCAATTCAACTCACTCGGAGCCATTCCCCAGGATAAAAAATACGCAGGCGAGCCCTGCGAGTTGGTCATTGGTGACCGCAACACCATCCGTGAGTTTTGCACTTTCAATATTGGATCGCCTGGTGATGTAGGTGTGACCCGTGTGGGTGATGACAACTGGATCATGGCTTACGTTCATTTGGCGCACGACTGCCAGGTCGGGAGCCACACGATTTTTGCCAACAATTCGCAACTGGCTGGCCATGTGCATGTGGGTGACTGGGTGATTCTGGGCGGCTTTACTGTGGTGCACCAGTTTGTGCGGCTGGGTGCTCACAGTATGACGGCCATGTGCTCGCTGCTGTTTGCTGATTTGCCGCCATTTGTGATGTCACAAGGGCAGCCCGCAGAGGCGCGCAGCATGAATTTTGAAGGCCTGCGCAGGCGTGGGTTTTCGCCCGAACGGATAGCCGCAGTCAAAGCCATGCACAAAGCTTTGTATCGGGAGAATTTGACGCTGGAGGCAGCGCAAATGCAGATCGCCGGCTTGACTGAAAAATATCCGGAGTCTTCGCTGGATGTCCGCATGATGCTCTCATTTCTGGATCAAACCTCGCCGCACCGCGGTATTGTCAGGTAACTCCCCATGGAGAATGCGCCAGCCGTGGCGATGGTTGCTGGAGAGACTTCTGGCGACTTGTTGGCGGGCCTGTTACTTGGCGGGCTAAAAAATCGCTGGCCTGAGTTGCAATCGTTTGGTATTGGTGGGACATACATGGCCCAAAACGGCTTTCAAGCCTGGTGGCCAAGCGACAAGCTGGCTGTTCGCGGCTATGTGGAGGTGTTGCGCCATTACCGCGAAATTGTGGGTATTCGTGAGCAACTCAAAACCCGCCTGCTGGCCAGTCCACCCAGTGTTTTCATTGGCGTTGATGCACCTGACTTCAATCTTGATCTTGAAGCAGCGCTAAAGGCGAAAGGTATCAAGACTGTGCATTTCGTCAGCCCGTCGATTTGGGCCTGGCGTGCAGACCGTGTCGAAAAAATACGGCGCAGTGTTGATCATGTACTGTGCATCTTTCCTTTTGAAGTGGCTTTGTTGGACCAGCACGGTATTGCAGCCACGTATGTGGGTCATCCGCTTGCCAACGTCATTCCGATGCAGCCAGACAGCGCTAGCGCACGCGCCAAGTTAGGCCTGAAAGAGTCAGACACCGTCGTGGCTATTCTGCCCGGCAGCCGGAAATCCGAAATTCATTACCTCGCGAGGCGATTTTTTGACGCCGCAGCCCTTATTCATCGGGTGCAACCAGCTATCAAATTTATCGTACCGGCAGTTCCCGCATTAAAAGCCATGATTGAGGTCATCGCTGCACAGGCTGGCGCGAACAATTTGCAAATACTTGACGGACAGTCGCACATGGCCCTTTGCGCCTGCGACGTGACCCTCATTGCCAGCGGTACCGCCACCTTGGAAGCCGCGCTTTTCAAGCGCCCGATGGTGATTGCCTACAACATGCATTGGCTGTCATGGCACATCATGCAGCGTAAAAAGTTACAGCCCTGGGTGGGATTGCCAAACATCCTGTGCCAGGAATTTGTCGTGCCTGAACTGCTGCAACAAGCCGCCACACCGCAGGCACTTTGTGATGCCGTGATGCAATGGGTTGATAGCAAGGCGAGAGAGCCTGCCAAAATATCAGCCTTGGAACAACGCTTTAGCCGTTTGCATGCTGAACTGCAACGCAACACCTCCCAATTGGCCACTCATGCGATCGAAAAAATTCTGGGCTGCTGAGCAAGCAGCGCTGTCATGGGATGTCCCTGGCTTGACCGCAGGCGTGGACGAGGCCGGCCGTGGACCGCTGATGGGGCCAGTGGTGGCTGCGGCGGTGATCCTGAACGATTTGAAGCCCATCAAAGGCTTGGCAGACTCGAAAAAACTGACTGCTTTGCAGCGTGACAAACTGTATGACGAAATTCGTGCCAAAGCCCTGTGCTGCTCCGTTGCAATGGCTTCGGTTGAAGAAATTGACCAATTGAACATCCTGCAAGCCACGATGCTGGCCATGAAACGTGCTGTTGAAGGCTTGCGTCTGAAGCCGCAAAAAGCACTGATTGATGGCAACCGACTGCCGCCTCTCAATATGCTGGCCGAAGCCATTGTCAAGGGCGACACAAAAGTCCCTGCCATCTCGGCGGCCTCGATACTGGCCAAAGTGACCCGTGACCGCTGGTGTGCTGAGTACGATTTGCTTTTTCCACAATACGGTTTTGCCAGCCACAAGGGCTATGGCACAGCAGCGCATTTGCTGGCGTTGCGCGAACACGGCGCTTGTCCGCAGCACCGCAAATCGTTTGCGCCAGTGGCTGCGGTGTTGTGATGAATGAAACGCCCGAACGCATTACCTCAGCCAGCAACCCGCTGATCAAAGACCTGCGCAAGCTTTCTGGCGGCAACGCAGCCTACAGAAAACAGGGTCGGGTCTGGCTGGAAGGCGATCATTTGTGCAAAGCAGCACTTTTGCGCGGTTTCAAGCCTGCCTTGGGCCTGTTTTCAGAGTCTTTTTGGCCTCTAGCCCAATCGATACATGCGCAAGCAGCTATCAAAAAAATAGTGATTTCAGATGACCTGTTTGCCCAGATCAGCGGCCTGGAGTCACCTGCCGGCATGGGTTTTGTGATGGATTTGCCAGCCGAGCCGCAGCTACTACCCGCGACCGCAAGTTTGATTCTGGACCGTGTACAAGACGCTGGCAATGTCGGATCAATGCTGCGCAGTGCAGCGGCATTTGGTTTTGTGCAGGTCATTGCGCTCAAAGGCACGGCGGCCTTGTGGTCGCCCAAGGTGTTACGGGCCGGGATGGGCGCGCATTTTGGCCTGCAGTTGCTGGAGGGTGTTGAGCCTGAAGCCTTGAACGCTCTTGCTGTCCCGCTGTTCGTGACCAGCTCGCATGAAGGTGTCGTGTTAGGTCAATCCCGACTGCCCATGCCTTGCGCCTGGGTGATGGGCCATGAAGGGCAGGGCGTCGGCGAGCATTTGATGGCCAAAGCAGTCATGAAAGTCCGCATCGCTCAGCCGGGCGGTGAGGAGTCGTTGAATGTGGCTGCAGCCGCCGCGATTTGCCTGCATTTCTCCTCAATGCAAGTCTGATCTGGCTCAGATCAACGGCTATAATCAGGGGCTTTTCTAAACACGGCTAGCCCCAAGCGCCACGAAGCAAAATCCCTCAAAAAAGCAGCTCACTCGCTACTGGCGGGTACACGCTTGGGCCAGCCGTAATCATTCGGAGAACCCCCGTGCTTTTGTCTCTACAGGGATCATCACAAACCAACCCGCACGCCATTCTGGCGCTGGCAGACGGCACTGTTTTTATTGGCAACTCAATCGGTAGTGCCGGTCACACTATTGGCGAGGTGGTTTTTAACACCGCCATGTCGGGCTACCAGGAAATCCTGACTGACCCCAGCTATTGCCAGCAACTGGTCACGTTGACCTA
>JANNYZ010000085.1:0-2991 GCA_031410335.1 Polaromonas sp.
AGGCAAAGCACCAAGAAGTTAACCCACCTGAACATTTTTCACCTCGCCGTTCTCACCCAGCAGCCACGACTGAATCGCGTTGTTGTGATAGATGCTTCGACCACCGCGCACGGCCCGCAGCGCCTGGTAGGTGGGCTGGACGTGGCCAGTCTCGTCAGTCGCGCGGCTTTGCAAAATAACGGGCTTGCCGTCCCACACAAAGTCGGTGCTGAAGCGGCTCAGGCACTTGGCCAGCACCGGGCCTTCCAGCCGCGCCGCCTTCCAGTTGCGGCCGCCATCCATCGACACGTCAACTTTTTTAACCTTGCCACGCCCGCTCCAGGCCAGGCCGGTAATGCTGTGAAAGCCTTTTTGCAGCACCACCTGCCCGCCGCTGGGCGAGGTGATGACGCTTTTAATCTCCTGAATGCCGCTGTACTGGCGGTGCATCCCGTTGGGCAACAGGTCAACGTAATGGAGGGTTTCGTCTTTGGCGCCATAAGGCATGTCGCCGACCTCAATGCGCCGCAGGTACTTGACCCAGCTCACGCCCTGAATACCGGGCACCACCAAGCGCAGCGGATAGCCGTTTTCAGGCCGAAGCATTTCGCCATTCTGGCCGTAGGCCACCAGCACTTCGCCACTTTGAATCAGGCTCATGGGAATGGTGCGCGTCATGCCGGAACCATCTGCACCTTCCGCCAGTACAAATCTACTGCGCTTCAAGTCTGCCCCACACATCTCCAGTAGCGTGATGAGCGGCACACCGGTAAATTCACTACAGCTCAGCATGCCGTGCGTGTATTGCACCGTTGGCACAGCAGTGTTGTTCCATTCCATTGCAGTGTTGGCGCCGCATTCAATAAAGCACATGCGGCTGACGCTGGGCAGACGCATGATGTCGTCCATGTCAAACACCATGGGCCGTTTGAGCAGGCTGTCGTCAGAACCATTGATCATCAAGCGGTGTTTTGACGGGTCAATGTCCCACCAGCCCTGGTGATGCCGCTCAAAATGCAGACCGCTGGGCGTGATGATGCCGAACAGCGACTGCAATGGCGCAAAGCTGACGCTGGCGGCACCCACGCGGGTCAAGCCCGGGCTCTCGCGGCGCTGCAGATTTTTTTCAAACTCGCTGGGCAGCCCGTACGGGCGAGAAGCTACCGGCTGCCCCAGAGCCTTGCTATGGGCGGGAAGGGTCAGAATATTGGGGTCACCAGCGGGCGTTTGTGCTTGTGCGCCTGCCACCGCTGCCGCAAAAGCCCCCGCCAAAAAGCTGCGTCTGCCCGCTTTAACGTCGTTGATTTGCTGCGCTGACAAAAAGTTTTCAGGCGCGCGCTGTATGAATCGGTTGAACATATTCAAGCCAGCACGGGGGTTGGTCTTGACGAAAGGGGACTCAGCGCCTGGCCTTCAGGCACCGCGTCCGGTTCCTCCATCTCGATGGCAATCTGCGTACACACGCTGCGGCACAGGGCCACGGCTTTTTCACTCTGTACCCGGTAAATCACCTGTGTGCCTTCTTTACGCTTGGCAAGCACGCCGGTTTTAAACAGAACCGCCAGATGCTGCGACAAATTGGGCTGGGTGGTGTCGATCTCCAGCAGCAATTGACTGACTGATTTTTCCTGCTCGCACACTGCACTCAGGATGCGCAAACGCATGGGGGTGGCGAGGACGGCGAAAAGCTCGGCAGCCAGGTCAAAAACCTTGTCTTGAGCAATCGATGGCGTTGGCTGCATAGTGTGTGCATCAAATATAAGTAATGACTGATATTCTGATGCAACCGATTCAGATTGCACCCCCTGATTACCCTGATGCGCCACAAAACGAGCGCACACAGGACGGTGCACCAAGTTGAGGCATACCTCCCTGGGGTGATGAACGCCAAGAAGCTCACAGAATTGAAATTTGTGGCGGGTAGAGTAAATTTACCCTTACAGTTTTTCAGGTTTCTTCCTAGAATCACACACATGAACAAAGCCTTACCAGATTCATCGGTTGTTGCAATCGGCGTGCTCTGTGTCTGCCTTATTCTTTTTTCTGGCCGCGCAACGGCTGAGGTTGACGAACTGGTCAGGCAGGCGCGTGTGATGCTGGAAAAGGGTCAGGCCAAGCAGGCCTTCGATTTGCTAGAGCCACAAGAAGCCGCCCGGGCCGGCGACCCGGACTTTGACACCACCATGGGCATTGCTGCCAACGACACCGAGCAGTTCACCCGTGCGGTGTTTGCTCTGGAGAGGGTTCTATCGGTGCAGCCTGAAAACTCACGCGCCAGAGCCGAGCTGGGACGCGCCCTTTTTGCAGTTGGTGACAACGCGGGGGCCCGCAAGGTGCTGATGGAAACCAAGAAAGACAATATTCCCGCTGAAGCCGCCGCCACCATCGACAAATTTCTCCAAGCCATTGACCGGTCTGACGAAGCCGCAAAATCGTCGATCAAAACCTATGTTGAAACCAGCGTGGGCTACGACACCAACATCAACAGTGGCCCGGGCAACGCCAATGTCGCCGTCCCTGCATTTGGCGGCCTGGTGTTCACCCTGAACAACGCCAATTTATCGACCAAAGATGCTTTTGCCACGCTGGGGGCAGGCGTGTCTGCCCGCCGCGTACTGGACGACCCGCGCTGGTCGCTGATTGGCAACTTCTCCGCCAATGGGCGCTTGCATGGCCAGAACAAAACTTTTGATGCAACGCAGATCGATGGCAACGCAGGCGCCAGCTACCGATATGACAAACACGAGTTCTCGGCCGTGGTGCAGGCAGGCAGCTACTACGTCAATGCAGCAAAGGCGCGCGACCAGGCCGGACTGGTCGGCGAATGGACCTACCGGATGAACGGCGAACAGCAATGGAGCAGCTACGTGCAGTGGGGTCAGCTCACCTACCCTGGCCAGGCTGCACGAAACGCTGATCGCACTGTGATCGGCACGTCGTATGCACACGGTTTTCGCAGCGGTTTGTTGTTATTTACCGGTGCCTATGTGGGCACTGAAAAGACCAAGGACC
>JANNYZ010000086.1:0-13355 GCA_031410335.1 Polaromonas sp.
ACGCCCAACACACCGTGACGCTCCTCAAAGACCTGCCGCTGCAAACCTTGCAGTTTTACGCCACGGCCCCGTACCCGTGCAGCTATTTGCCGGGCAAGCAGGCCAGGAGCCAGGTTGCCACACCCAGCCATTTGATTCACAACGATGCGTATTCTGAGCTGGTGGCCCAGGGCTTCAGGCGCAGTGGCATGTTTACTTACCGGCCATATTGCGATGGCTGCCAGGCGTGTGTGCCGCTGCGTGTGCCCGTGCAAACCTTTAAGCCCAACAAAAGCCAGCGCCGCGCCATGGCCAAGCATCAGGGCTTGTCGGTGCGGGTGCTAAAACTATGCTTTTCCACCGAGCATTACCAGCTGTACCTGCGTTACCAGAACGGCCGCCACGCGGGCGGCGGCATGGACCACGACAGCATTGACCAGTACACGCAGTTTTTGTTGCAAAGCCGGGTGAATTCACGGCTGGTGGAGTTCCGCGAAACGATGCCGGACGGCAAGCATGACGAAGTGGGCGCGCTCAAAATGGTGTCGATTCTGGACGTGCTGGAAGACGGCATTTCAGCCGTGTACACGTTTTATGAACCCGAAGATAACCAAGGCGCGGCGGGCACCAAAAACAGCTATGGAAACTACGGCGTGCTGTGGCAGATTGAACAGGCTGCCAAGCTTAAATTGCCCTACGTGTACCTGGGCTACTGGATAGCTGAAAGCCCCAAAATGCGCTATAAAGCCGCCTTCAGGCCACATGAGTTGCGGGTGGATGGGCAGTGGCAAGTGGCGAACGGGTAAGCCAGCCGTCAATTGCCATCTAGCGGCAGGTAATTTCATAGCGTAAAATTTATGCATGACCAAACCCGAAAGTGCCACGCCCGTTAAACCGACAGTTCAGGTGATTGAACGCATGTTCAGCCTGCTGGACATTTTGGCCAACCGTGAAGAGCCGATGTCGCTCAAAGAGATCAGCGAAAAGTCTGGCCTGCATGCGTCTACCGCGCACCGCATCTTGAATGACTTGGCCACGGGCCGCTTTGTGGACCGCCCTGCCGCTGGCAGCTACCGGCTGGGCATGCGCCTGCTGGAGCTGGGCAACATGGTCAAAGCCCGCCTGAATGTGCGGGACGCCGCCCTGGCCCCCATGCGTGAACTGCACAAGCTGACCCAGCAACCGGTCAACCTGAGCATGCGCCAGGGCGACGAAATCATTTACGTGGAGCGTGCCTACAGCGAGCGGTCGGGCATGCAGGTGGTGCGCGCCATTGGCGGGCGGGCACCGCTGCATTTAACGTCGGTCGGCAAGCTGTTTTTGGCTTTTGACGACCCGCAGCGCCTGCGCAGCTACGCCACCCGCACCGGCCTGGCGGGCCAGACGCGCAACTCGATCACGCAGTTGCCGATTCTGGAACGCGAGCTGTCCAAAGCGCGGCAATACGGCATTGCGCGGGACAACGAAGAGCTGGAGCTGGGCGTGCGCTGCATGGCAGCAGGCATTTATGACGACCAGAACGCGCTGGTGGCGGGTTTGTCAATTTCAGCGCCGGCCGATAGGCTGGAAGAACACTGGTTGCCCAAGCTGCAAGCCACGGCGAACGAGATTTCAGCCGCTTTGGGCTACAGAACACGTTAAAAAACCACCCGAAAGTGATTTAAAAGTGATTTAAAAGTGGTTCAAACCCAATAGATATGTGCGCGAGCAGCTATTAAATTAATAGCAGCCAGACTGGCAGAAATCTCTGCAATCTAGCCGCTGATCGGCTTGACGGTTGTGCTGATGTTGACCTTGCGGTCGCTGATGACGGGATTCGACTCAACCCAACGGCGCACACGCTCAGCGTCGCCCAGGCGGCTTAGCTTGCCGGCGGAATCTAAAAACACCATGATCAGTTTGCGGCCGGCTATTTTGGTTTGCATCACCAGGCACTGCCCGGCTTCAGTGATGTAGCCGGTCTTTTGCAGGCCAATGTCCCATTCGGGGTTTTTGGTCAAACGGTTGGTGTTGTTGTACTGCAATGTGCGGTTACCCACCGCCACCTGATAGCCGGTAGAGGTGGACAGTTCGCGCAGCACAGGGTCGGCATGCGCCGCATTGACCAGGGTGGCCAGGTCTTGCGCGCTCGACTGGTTGCGGCTGGATAGGCCAGTGGGCTCGACGTAGTTGGTGTCTGTCATGCCGAGCAGCTTGGCTTTGGCGTTCATCAGGCTGACAAACACGGGCATGCCGCCCGGATAAGTACGGCCCAAGGCATGGGCGGCGCGGTTTTCGCTGGACATCAGCGCCAGGTGCAGCATGTCACCACGCGAGAGCGTTGCACCGACCTTGAGGCGCGAGCTGCTGCCTTTCTCGGTGTCCACATCGTCCTGGGTGATGGTGATCATTTCGTCCATCGGCAGCTTGGCTCCGCTGATGATCACGCCCGTCATGAGCTTGGTGAGCGAGGCAATTGGCAACACGGCGGTCTGGTTTTTGCTAAACAGCACTTCGCGGGTGTCCTGGTCAATGACCAATGCAACGCTTGATTTCAGGTCAAGCGCATCCTGCGAGCCATGCAGGCCGGCAATCTGGCCGAATGACGGCTTGGGGGGCACAGAGACGCGAATGATTGACTTGCGCTTGATGCCCGTGACAAAACGGGCCGACTTGCGGCTTGACACCACTTTCTTGGCGTTGGCAGATTTTGTAACCTGCTGTTTTTTAATGTCACGCTTCACGGTTTGGGCATTGGCACCCAAAGTGGCCAAGGCCGCGAACAAAGCCAACAATCCAGCGGTTTTTAACAACCGATTCACTATTTGTTTATGCATTGTTTGGAGCCTTGCATGAAGTTGCCATAAAAATCATAGCGCGAGTGTATACAAAATGAAAAAGTCACGCAATATCAAAAACTTGCGTGACTTTTCTAAAAACTGCCTCAATTGTTGTCTAAATAGTGACTTATTCCGTTAAAAATACTGATAACCAATCTAAGTCATTGAATTTAAACACTAATTTTTACAGCTGGATGCGTTAGCCTTGCGCAGCCACGCGGTCAGCTTTACTTTGCAGTTTGTTCAAAGCGCTCAGATAAGCCTTGGCTGAGGCCACCACAATGTCTGGGTCCGAGCCCACGCCATTGACCACGCGGCCACTGTTTTGCAGGCGCACGGTGACTTCGCCCTGGCTTTCGGTGGACCCGCTGATGGCGTTGACCGAGTAAAGCACCATCTCCGCACCGCTTTTGACGTGTGACTCGATGGCTTTCAGAGATGCGTCGACCGGGCCGTTGCCGCTTGAAGTGCCTTTGACCTCCTGGCCCAGCACGGTAAACACGATGCTGGCCTGCGGGCGTTCGCCGGTTTCGCTGTGCTGCGACAGTGACACAAAAGCGTATTGCTCGGCCGCGTGGGTCACGCTTTCGTCGCTGACCAGCGCCAGAATGTCTTCGTCAAAAATATCGCTTTTGCGGTCGGCCAGCTCCTTGAACCTGGCAAACGCGCTGTTGATGTCGGCTTCGCTTTCCATCGACACGCCAAGTTCTTGCAGGCGTTGCTTGAACGCATTGCGGCCGCTGAGCTTGCCCAGCACAATTTTGTTGGCTGACCAGCCCACGTCTTCAGCCCGCATGATCTCGTAGGTGTCACGCGCCTTGAGCACGCCGTCCTGGTGAATGCCGCTGGCGTGCGCAAAAGCATTGGCACCGACCACCGCCTTGTTCGGCTGCACCACAAAACCGGTGGTCTGGCTGACCATGCGGCTGGTGGCCAGAATGTGTTTGGCGTCAATGTTCAGGTCGAGGTTGAAATAGTCCTTGCGGGTTTTAACCGCCATGACGATTTCTTCGAGGCTGCAATTGCCAGCCCGCTCGCCCAGGCCGTTGATGGTGCACTCGACCTGCCGCGCACCGCCAATCATCACACCTGCCAATGAATTGGCCACCGCCATGCCCAGGTCATTATGGCAATGCACCGACCACACGGCTTTGTCGCTGTTGGGAATGCGTTCACGCAGGTTTTTGATGAAGTTGCCGTACAGCTCGGGAATGGCGTAACCCACCGTGTCGGGCACGTTGATGGTGGTTGCGCCTTCGGCAATCACAGCCTCCAGCACGCGGCACAAGAAGTCTGGGTCTGAGCGGTAGCCGTCTTCGGGACTGAACTCAATATCGCCCATCAGGTTGCGGGCAAAGCGTGTCGACAGCTTGGCTTGTTCAAACACCTCGTCTGGCGTCATGCGCAGCTTTTTTTCCATGTGCAACGCGCTGGTGGCCAAAAACAGATGCAGACGGCCTGATGCCGCTGGCTTGAGGGCTTCAGCCGCACGGGAAATGTCGCGGTCGTTGGCGCGGGCCAATGAACAAACCGTCGAATCCTTGATGACTTCAGCAATCGATCGGACGCATTCAAAGTCACCGTTCGAGCTGGCGGCAAAGCCGGCTTCAATGACATCGACCTTCAGGCGCTCCAGCTGGCGCGCAATGCGCAGTTTTTCGTCGGGCGTCATGGAGGCGCCGGGCGATTGCTCGCCATCACGCAAGGTGGTGTCAAAAATGATGAGTTTGTCAGCCATGAAGATCTCCGGAAAAAAATCAAAAAAACCAGCAACCCAAAACAAAACGGCCCGTTGCTGGTGCAAACGGGCCGTTGGAAATGAGCTTGAACGCTTTATTTTCGCGTGCGCTACCTTTTCCGCCCGTTGGCAGATAGAAGTAGTGCTAGCGAAATTCGTTTCATGACTTCGAATATATCACAGCTTTTTTCGCACGAATTATTTGTGCAAGCCACGCTCTTCAGGCTCGTCAAGCGACGTGGCAATCACGCTCGTCTGCTGACCCTTGGCACGGCGCCAGGCGTACACCGCATAACCTGACAAGCCATAAGCAATGAAAAAGGCAAACACCATGATGGGCGGGTGCAGGCCAACGACGCCGATGCCCAGTGCAATCAGAACAATCACGGCAAAAGGCACACTCTTCTTCATCTGAATGTCCTTGAAGCTGTAAAACGGCACGTTGGTCACCATCGTCAGGCCTGAATACAGCGTGAGGATAAACATCAGCCAGGGGATTTGCACGGCAAAAACGCCGAGGTCCAGCAGGCCGGTACCGGTGTAGTCAGCATCGTTCAGCAACCAGATAAAACCAGCCACCAGCGCAGCCGCCGCGGGTGATGGCAGGCCCTGAAAAAACCGCTTGTCCACCACCGCCGTGTTGACGTTAAAACGGGCCAGCCGCAGCGCGGCACAAGCGCAATAGACAAAAGCAGCAACCCAGCCCCAGCGCCCCAGCGTGCTGAGGCCCCACACATACGCAATCAGCGCTGGTGCGGCGCCAAAAGACACCATGTCGGACAGTGAATCCATCTGCTCCCCAAAAGCGCTCTGGGTGTTGGTCATGCGGGCAATACGGCCGTCCAGACTGTCCAGAATCATCGCGCTGAACACACCGATGGCGGCCTGGTCAAAGCGTCCGTCCATGGCCATCACGATGGCATAAAACCCGCCGAAAAGCCCGCCCAGCGTGAATAGATTGGGCAAGATATAAATCCCCTTGCGGCGCTTGCGCACCACGACTTCCGGGTGATTGTCCGATTGCGATATGGATGCCTGTTCGCCATCGTGCATACAAATTCTCCTGAAACTGAAACCAAGGATAACAAACTACTGTGCTTCAAAAATCAAAAAGCCGCGCAAGTTTTTTGCGCGGCTTTTTGAAGGACAACACCGTGAAGTTTCACGGCCTGATCTTGCAGCTTAGTTACGCGTCTGGTCAACCAGCTTGTTTTTGGCGATCCAGGGCATCATGGCGCGCAACTGGCCACCGACTTTTTCAATCGAATGCTCGGCCGTCAGGCGGCGGCGTGCCGTCATGCTTGGGTAGCCTGTGCGGCCTTCCAGAATGAACATCTTGGCGTATTCACCGGTCTGAATGCGCTTGAGGGCTGCGCGCATCGCCACGCGTGACTGCTCGTTGATGATTTCTGGACCCGTGACGTACTCGCCGTACTCAGCGTTGTTGCTGATCGAGTAGTTCATGTTGGCAATGCCGCCTTCGTAGATCAAATCAACGATCAATTTGAGTTCGTGCAGGCATTCAAAGTAGGCCATCTCGGGCGCGTAACCGGCTTCAACCAGGGTCTCGTAACCCATTTTGATGAGTTCAACCGCACCGCCGCACAACACAGCTTGCTCGCCGAACAGGTCGGTCTCGGTTTCTTCCTTGAAGTTGGTTTCGATGATGCCGGCCTTGCCGCCACCGTTGGCCATGGCGTAGCTCAGCGCCAGGTCACGGGCTTTGCCGGACTTGTCCTGGTGAATGGCGACCAGGTGCGGCACGCCGCCACCCTGGGTGTAGGTGTTGCGCACGGTGTGGCCAGGCGCCTTGGGCGCGACCATCCAGACGTCCAGGTCAGCACGCGGCACCACCTGGTTGTAGTGCACGTTAAAGCCGTGTGCAAACACCAGCGACGCGCCCTGCTTGGCATGCGGCTCGACATTGTTTTTGTAAACGCCAGCGATGTCTTCGTCGGGCAGCAAAATCATGACCACATCAGCCGCTTTGACAGCGTCGTTGACTTCATGGACTGACAGACCCGCCTTGACGGCTTTGTCCCATGACGCGCCACCTTTGCGCAGGCCAACAACGATTTTCACGCCGCTGTCGTTCAGGTTTTGTGCATGGGCGTGGCCCTGGCTGCCGTAACCAATAATGGCCACCGTTTTGCCTTTGATCAGGCTAAGGTCGCAGTCTTTGTCGTAATAAACTTTCATCTTTTTCTCCTAAATAATCACTAAAAATAAAACAGCCAGGGAACTTCAAATACTCAATGTCTAGACACGCAAAATGCGCTCTCCGCGGCCAATGCCACTCGAGCCGGTGCGTACCGTCTCCAGAATGGCGCTGCGGTCAATCGCTTCTAAAAACGCATCGTTTTTATGCTGGTCACCGGTCAGTTCAATGGTGTAACTTTTCTCAGTCACATCAATAATCCGCCCGCGGAATATATCAGCCATGCGCTTCATCTCTTCGCGCTCTTTGCCCACAGCGCGCACTTTGACCATCATGAGTTCGCGCTCGGTATAAGCGCCTTCGGTCAGGTCAACCACCTTGACCACTTCAATCAGCCGGTTCAGGTGCTTGGTGATCTGTTCAATCACGTCGTCCGAACCACTGGTTTGAATCGTCATGCGGGACAGTGTGGGGTCTTCTGTGGGGGCAACCGTCAGGCTTTCAATGTTGTAGCCACGGGCGGAAAACAGGCCGACCACGCGCGACAGTGCGCCGGGTTCGTTTTCAAGCAAAACTGCAATGATGTGTTTCATAGGTCTGGACTCTTCATTTCGTCTGCCCTCCCCTGCACACGGTAATGCGCAGGCTTGGCAAACAATAGATTCGTCAGTTAAGGTTCAAAGTTAAGAGCTGCTCCTGCTACTTATTCAGGAGCTGCTCCCGCACGTATTTATTGGTCTGGAGACCAAAAAGACCCCCAAAAACCGTCATTTTAGAGGTCTTCAGCTCCCAAAAGCATCTCATAGATGCCCTAGCCGGCCTGAACCATCGGGAACACGTTTTCTGTCGGGTCGGTACGGAAGTCCATGAACACCGTGCGGTCCTTCAGCTTGCGTGCTTCGCGCAGTGCGGGCTCAACATCAGCCGGCTTTTCAATCAGCATGCCGACGTGGCCATAGGCCTCAGCCAGTTTGACGAAGTTGGGCAGCGCGTCCATGTAACTGTGGCTGTAACGGCCTTCATAGTCCAGTTCCTGCCACTGGCGCACCATGCCGAGGTAGCGGTTGTTCAGGGACACGATCTTGACCGGCGTGTTGTACTGCAGACAGGTTGAAAGCTCCTGAATACACATTTGTATCGAGCCTTCGCCAGTGATGCAAAACACCTCGGACTCAGGCTTGGCAAGCTTGATGCCCATGGCATACGGCAAGCCAACGCCCATCGTGCCCAGGCCGCCTGAATTGATCCAGCGGCGCGGCTCGTCAAACTTGTAGTACTGTGCGGCCCACATCTGATGCTGGCCCACGTCCGACGTGATGTAAGCGTCGGCGTCTTTGGTCATGTTCCACAGCGTTTGCACCACATACTGCGGCTTGATGGTGCTGCCATCGCCCAGGCTGTACTTCATGCAGTCGCGTTTGCGCCAGGTGTCAATCGTGCTCCACCACCCACCCAATGCGTCGGCATCAGGTTTGAGGCCCGATTCCCTGATCATTGCAATCAGCTCGGTCAACACGTCCTTGACATCGCCAACGATGGGGATGTCAACCTTGACCCGCTTGGAAATGCTGGAAGGGTCAATGTCGATGTGGATGATCTTGCGTTCGTTTTGCGCAAAGTGCTTGGGGTTGCCAATCACACGGTCGTCAAAACGGGCACCGACCGCCAGCAACACGTCGCAGTTTTGCATCGCGTTGTTGGCTTCATAAGTGCCGTGCATGCCCAGCATGCCCAGAAATTTCTTGTCGCTGGCCGGGTAGGCACCCAGCCCCATCAGCGTGTTGGTGCAGGGGTAGCCCAGCATGTCGACCAGCGTGCGCAGCTCAGCTGAGGCATTGCTCAACAGCACGCCGCCGCCGGTGTAAATATAGGGCCGCTTGGCGGTCATCAGCAGTTGCAGGGCCTTGCGAATTTGCCCGCCGTGGCCTTTGCGTGACGGGTTGTAGCTGCGCATTTCAACCGTGCTGGGGTAGCCGGCGTAGGGCACCTTGTTGAAAGACACGTCTTTCGGAATGTCCACCACCACCGGGCCAGGTCGGCCGCTGCGGGCAATGTGAAAGGCCTTTTTCATCGTCTCGGCGAGGTGTCTGGCGTCTTTCACCAAAAAGTTGTGCTTGACGATGGGCCGGGTGATACCGACCGTGTCACATTCCTGAAACGCATCAAGGCCGATGGCGTGCGTGGGCACCTGGCCAGTGATGATGACCATTGGAATGCTGTCCATGTAAGCGGTGGCAATGCCCGTGATGGCGTTCGTGACGCCAGGGCCAGACGTGACCAGCGCTACGCCGACATCGCCGGTGGCGCGGGCGTAGCCGTCAGCTGCGTGCACGGCGGCTTGCTCATGGCGCACCAGCACGTGTTCGATGGTGTTTTGTTTGTAAAACGCATCGTAAATGTGCAGTACGGCGCCGCCGGGGTAGCCCCAGATGTACTTGACGTTTTCAGCCTGCAAGGATTTGACAAGAATTTCCGCGCCGCGGAGGTCTTGTACGCTTGAAGGGACGTTGCTAGACGCTGCTGCTGCGGAAGCGAGTTCCGCTTTTGTGATTTCCATGATGAACCTTTGTGAATTTCTCTGACGAAATACCTTGGGTGCCTTTTGGCTGTCTCTTGTGGAGTAGCGTCAAGACTTGAGGCCAAAACCATAAGCAGAATCATCATCCGCCGAGTCATGACCCGTTTGCCGTTTGAATTGCAGTGCTTATTATGACATTTCATGCAGCGCGGCTAGGGTGGCCCGGTCGAAAGCCCGAAACCGGGGCGCCAGCGGTGCGATAATTTTGATTGGCATGCATAACAATTAAAGCGCTGGACAAACCCGGAACCACCTACCGTTGGCAACTGAACAAGAACTCTCTGACTTCCTGAAAAGCGTCGAAAAGCGCGCCTTCAAGCGCAGCGTCTACCACACGCGTGATGAAGAAGCTGCACTGGATATTGTTCAGGACAGCATGATGAAACTCGCCCAAAGCTATGGCGACAAGCCATTGGCTGAACTGCCCATGCTGTTCCAGAGAATTTTGTCCAACACCACACTGGACTGGTTCAGGCGACGCAAGACGCGAAATGCGCTGTTTTCGAACATGAGCGACTTCGAATCTGCCGGGGAGGACGGAGATTTCGACATTCTTGAAACTTTAGAGCTTCAAACCAACTCTGAAGGGACAGAAAGTGCCCAGGACGCCACCGAACGGGCGCAGATATTGCGTGAGATAGAAGTAGAAATAAAGCTTTTGCCAGGTCGTCAACGAGAAGCCTTCCTGATGCGTTACTGGGAGGAGATGGATGTGGCAGAAACTGCACTTGCCATGGGCTGCTCGGAAGGCAGTGTCAAAACACATTGCTCCCGCGCCGTTGCAGCACTCAGCAAAGCGTTAAATGCCAAAGGACTAAAACTATGACTAATTCACTACAAAACAGGGCTGACATTCTTCAAGACCGCTTTGCCCTCAAGGCCACGTCTTACCTGTCTGCAGGCACTGCTGACCTGCCTTACGATATTTCCGAGCGTCTGCGCGCTGCCCGTGTGCAAGCCGTTGCAAAACGCAAAATCGCTACCGTTCAAACGGCTGGCAGTATTTTTAACGCTGGTGGCGGCAGTGCAACCATGTCGTGGGGCTCTTCTGATGGTCTCGGATGGTGGGGCCGGATTGGCTCTGTCATGCCCCTGATCGCCTTGGTGGTCGGCTTGCTGACGATCAACTCCGTACAAAACGACAACCGCGCCCAGGAAGTCGCTGAAGTAGATGCCGCCTTGCTGACGGACGACTTGCCGCCTGCTGCATTTTCTGACCCTGGTTTTGTTCAGTTTCTGAAAACCAGTCGTTAAGTCACAGCTATATCGCCGCTGCCTGCTTTTTTACCCGCCTTTGCCTGACATGACGTTTCACCTGACGCGAACACTTGCTGCTTTCAGCCTGGTCATTGCGCCCATTGCTGCTTTGTCACAGTCGCCTGCCGTCACCGCGGCGCCCATGCCAGCAGCCAGTAAAGCAGGCGCAGCGATCGTCAAGCCAACTGCACCCGTTGCTGCATCAAAACCGTCCTGGGCAGAATTAACGCCGCCGCAACAGCAGGCGCTTAAACCGCTCGCAGCCACCTGGAACAGCATCAGCGAAGCCCAAAAGCGCAAATGGCTCGAGGTTTCCAAGAATTACCCAGCCTTGCCACCAGCAGGCCAAGCCACCATGCACAGCCGCATGAACGAGTGGGTGGCGATGAGCCCGCAAGACCGTGCCGCAGCCCGGCTGAACTTTGCCAAGACCAAAGAGCTGTCAAAGCAACTCACGCCAGAAGAAAAGAAAGCCAAGTGGGAAACCTATCAGGCCCTGAGTCCTGAGGAAAAAGCAAAACTCGCCGCAAAAGGCAGCCCCAAGCCCACGGGCGCAGCAACGGCCGTCAAGCCCGTACCCGTACAAAAGCTCGCAGTCACACCTAAAAACCTGCCTCCCTTACCCAAGGTACCGGCTGGTGCATCTGTTACCAAGACAGGCGAGACGGCACTGGGCATCATCTCGCCAGCTGGCAAACCCAACTGACCGTGCCTGAGACGAGCATCCCCTCTGTCCCCTCCATACCGAGGCGAATGGCCTGCTGGGCCTATGAAGGCCTGCTCATGTTTGGCGTGGTGTTTCTGGCAGGTTACCTGTTCAGCACGCTTAGCCAGACCCGCAACGGGTTGGACAACCGTCATGCCCTGCAAGCGTTCCTGTTTGTCATTTTCGGCATTTACTTTGTCTGGTTTTGGGCCAAGGGACAAAGCCTGGCCATGAAAACGTGGGACATCCGCGTGGTCGATACCCGCGGCCAGGCCATCACGCAAACACGCGCGCTGGCCCGCTACGCACTGAGCTGGATGTGGTTTTTACCGCCACTCGGCGTCAGTTGGGCGCTGGGATTGCCAGCCAAGGAGGGTGCAGTGATTACTTTGGGCTGGGTGGCCGTTTGGGCGGTGCTGGCCCGTTTTCATCCGCGCAAACAGTTTTGGCATGATGCGCTGGCAGGTACACAACTGATCAACTGGAAAGCGCCTGAGAGCCCCAAGCGGCTGGCGCGCATGGCCAAACCCTAGTCTGCTCGGTTGTCACAAAGCTGCAAGACAATGTGTGCCATGCTTGAACCAACAACCGTCGTCAATCCACAAAAAGCCCGCAAGGGACTGAACCGCGTCTGGCACGCCTTAGGCTACTCCGTGGCAGGTCTGCATGCCGGCTGGCATGAGACCGCCTTTCGCCAGGAGGCCATCGCCTCGGTGCTGCTGCTGCCGGCGTCGTTCTGGCTCGGCCAAAGCTGGGTTGAAAGTATTTTGCTGGCCGGTAGCGTGGTGCTGGTGATGATTGTCGAGCTGCTGAACACCGGCATCGAAACCGCGATTGACCGCATTGGGCCAGAATGGCATGACCTCTCAAAACGCGCCAAAGACATGGGCAGTGCAGCCGTTCTGCTGAGCCTGCTGCTTTGCGCGGCAACCTGGTCTCTGGCCATTTTTCAAAGACTGACGACGTGAACACGCCTGCTTTTTCAATCTGCGTTTACTGTGGCTCTCGCCCCGGCCATCACCCCGAATATACCGACGTGGCAACACAAGTCGGTACCTGGATAGGCACCCATGGCGGGCAGCTGGTGTACGGCGGTGGCCGCAACGGACTGATGGGGACTGTGGCCGACGCAACACTGGCTGCGGGGGGCCGGGTGATTGGCATCATTCCCAAAGCACTGGTAGACCGGGAGCACGCACATCAGGGCTGCACCGAGCTGCATGTGGTGCAGACGATGCACGAACGCAAACGCCTGATGGCCGAGCATGCGGATGCCTTTGTGGCGCTACCGGGCGGCATTGGCACCCTGGAAGAGTTTTTTGAAGTCTGGACCTGGCGGCAACTCGGCTACCACGACAAGCCCGTGGGCTTGCTGAACATGAACGGCTACTACGACAACCTGCTGGCGTTTTTAGGCAGCGCAGTCAAGGAAGGCTTCATGGGGGACGGGCTGATGCCGCTGATCAGCGTCGACACGCAGGCAGAGCCCTTGCTTGAAAGTCTGGTGCAGGCGGCTGGTTTGACGCGCAATAGCCAGCGGCTGGACCAGATTTAAACAGCGGCGTCGTCTTGCTCGCCTGTACGGATTCGCACGGTGCGGTCCACACTGGTGATGAAAATCTTGCCGTCACCAATCTTGCCAGTGCGTGCCGCGCGAATGATGGCTTCAACGCAGCGGTCAACCTCAGATGTCTTGACCACCACCTCGACCTTGACCTTGGGCAAAAAGTCGACCACATACTCGGCGCCCCGGTACAGTTCGGTGTGGCCTTTTTGGCGCCCAAACCCCTTGACCTCCGTGACCGTCAGTCCAGTCACGCCGCATTCGGCCAGCGCCTCACGAACTTCTTCGAGTTTGAAAGGTTTGAGGATGGCGGTGATGAGTTTCATGGTTGCTCCTATTTAGATATTCTTAGATTTCGCAGACTGTGCTGACATCGTAACAAAAATTGCAGGTCTTTTTGCAAATCAGGCTGCAAGCCTTGGATTTAGGCTCTAAATTTGCTCGTAATCGGATACCGCCAATCTTTGCCAAAACTACGGTGCGTAACGCGAATGCCAATCGGCGCTTGGCGGCGTTTGTGTTCGTTGATTTTGATCAAATGGGTGACGCGCTGCAC
>JANNYZ010000087.1:0-8125 GCA_031410335.1 Polaromonas sp.
GAATGGCGACTACACCATCAGCAACCTGCCAGTTGGTTCAGGTTACAGCGTTCGCTTCTACGATGGCAGTGGCAGCGCAATTTTCGGTACGCCGTTCAATACATCCCCCGTGAACGCAACCGGGACCCAAGTGACTCAAAACGGTCAGCCATCAACTGGCAACAACACAGTGACTGGTCCTGTCACGGTTGGTCCAGCTACGCCGTTCAGTGCGGCCATTCAGAATGTGACGCTATATGCAGGTGACAACGTGCAAGGGCAAAACCTGCCACTTGACCCAAGCGGTGTTGTGTACGACTCGGTAACGCGAAAACCTGTGGCGGGCGCTACTGTTCGTTTGATAGGTCCAGCAGGCTTCACTGCAGCAAATGTCCTTGGAGGAAACCTTGCTCCAACGACAGGTTCAAACGGTATATACCAGTTCTTCTTAATTGGTGGCCCACCGGTTGGTCTTTATCGGTTGGAAGTCACGCCACCTTCTGGATACTTGCCGACGCAGGCCATCCAGGGCGGGGTCGCTTTGGATCAAGGCACGTTTAATACTGTTGCTGGCTCAACGAACATACAGCCAGCTTACCCGGCTAATCAGGACGTTCCTCCTGTAGGTGTTAACGGTGTTGCTGCAATAGGTGCTTCGGGGACGCAGTATTTCCTGCGCCTCAACTACCCAACCTTCGTTGGCGCCCCGGAGGTTTTAAACAACAACATACCGCTTGACCCGATTCTGGGTTCCGGCGCACTGCTCGTCAGCAAAATTGGCGATAAGACGGTTGCTGAACTGGGCGATTCTGTTCAGTACACCATCAGGATCCGGAACACGACTGTGGGCCCCATCGTCAACATAAAGCTCAATGACTTGTTGCCAGCCGGCTTCCGCTACATTTTGGGCACCTCTCGTCTGGGAGGTGTCGCGCTTGCCAATCCTGCGGGGGGTATCGGCAGAGATCTGACCTTCGACATTGGCACCATCGCAGGCCAGGCTACTGCTGAATTGACTTACTTTGTCCGTTTGGGTGTAGGTTCTCAGCAAGGCGACGGTATCAACCAAGCAGTGGTCACTTCGCCTTTGCGCTCCAATACCGCGCGCTTTAAAGTGACAGTGCAAGGCGGCGTCTTCAGCAACGAGGGTTGCATCATCGGCAAGGTTTATGTAGATTGCGACGGCAACGCGGTACAGAACAACTCCGGTGGTAGCCGTGAGCTCGGCATTCCCGGTGTCCGTCTTGTCATGCTCGATGGCACATTCATCCTGACGGACTCTGAAGGCAAGTACAGCATCTGCGGCGTCAAACCGCAAACACATGTGATCAAGGTTGATCGCACAACGCTGCCCAAAGGCTCACGACTTGTTCCATCCAGCAACCGCAATGCCGGTGTGGGTGACAGTTTGTTTGTTGACCTCAAAGGCGGTGAACTTGCCCGGGCAGACTTTATCGAAGGGTCATGCAGCCCCGAAGTTCTCGATCAGGTCAAGGCGCGTCGTGCCCAAGGCGGCGTGACAAGTCCTGAAGTGGAAAAACAGTTACCCCTGAAGATCGAAAACCGTGCAACAGAAGCGGTTCAGCAAATCCTGCCTGAAACCCGTCAACAGGACTCAGTGCCATCCGGCGCTGCGGGGGGGGCGCGATGAAACACATGAAGCCGACCTGCCTTTCGGATGTGGTCAACATGCGCCGCACACCTGTTGCTGTTGCAGTCATACTAATGCATGGTTTTGCACTGGCGCAGCCAGCACTCAATACCACCAGCGCTGACGTTCCAGAAGCCAAGACCTTGTTTGAAACGGGTGGCCAGCAGGGCATTGCCCCCCGACCTTTCACCTCATTTCTCGAACGGCTCTCTTCACCCGTCAGCAAAATAGGACTGAAGGTGGATGGTGAGAATTTACCGGCTGATGGTGTCAGTCCAACAGACGTTCAACTTCGTCTTTTTGATAAGGACGGCCAACTTATTAATGCCGACGTAGATGTCACCATTGAAGTCGATGGTGGCGCGCGGGTGCTGATGCCCGGCAGGTTGACCTCCGAGTCAGGCGCAGACAAGGGCGATATTGACCGGATTACTCCCGGCATTCAGCAAACCGTCAAAAACGGCGCCCTGCAGTTCAAACTGATTGCACCGTACTCACCTGACCCGGTTACGCTGAAGGTTTCAGTACGGGGGGTGTCTGAAAAGGTTGTTGTTCGCTACGTACCCGATTTGAGGGACTTTATCGCCGTTGGTCTGGTTGAAGGGCGGTTGCGTTCAGATAAATTTGATCCGGGCAAGATCAGTCCGGTTCGGGAAAATGACGGATTTGACAACGAACTCAAAGGTTTCACCAAAGAGTTCAATGGCGGCAATACCAAGTTTGGGGCCAGGGCGGCTGTTTATCTCAAAGGTAAAGTCAAGGGCGACTATCTCTTGACGCTGGGTTATGACTCAGACAAGGACACGCGCAAAAAACTTTTTGACAGCATTGACCCCAACGCGTTTTATCCCGTCTACGGTGACTCAAGCATTCGCGGGTCGGATGCCCAAAGCTCTGGCAAGCTGTATGTTCGCATCGACAAAAAACTCAGTTATTTCCTGTTGGGTGACTACACCAGCGCCGACAACAATCCGGCCCGCACACTCAGCCAGTACAGCCGCTCACTCAATGGTATTCGCGGCCATTATGAAGAGGGCAAGGTTATTGCCAATGGTTTCGTTTCGCAGCAAACCTTCAGGCAAATCACCGACGAATTCCCGGCGCGCGGCGTGTCCGGCCCCTATTCGGTGTCCAACCCGAACGGCGTCAGTGGCACCGAGAAAATCGAGATACTGACACGCGACCGGTTCCGTCCTGTCAACATCATCAAGGTCACCCCGGTCTCAAGAAATCTTGACTACGAGTTTGAACCGTTTTCAGGTCAGATTGTTTTCCGTGCGCCAGTTCCCAGCTTCGATGACCAGCTCAATCCCATTTCGATTCGCATCGTGTACGAGGTGGAGCAGGGCGGAGAGAAGTTTTTCATTTACGGTGCTGACGTTCGCCTGAAGCTGACGGAAGGACTCACCCTTGGCGTTGCCGCAGCCAAAGACGAAAACCCGGCAGCGCCTTATGAGGTGACCGGTGCCAATCTGTCTCTCAAGCTCAGCAAAAACACAGAAATCATTGCTGAGGTGGCGCGTACCCGCAGCGTGGTCAATACACCTGCCAGCGGTTTCAACAACAACGTCAGCGCCAACTTCAACGGCAAAACCGGCGAGCAAATTGGCGATGCGGCCCGCGTCGAAATTCGACATGCGGACGAAGGTGCGCGACTGCGTGCTTACGCACTGCGTTCAAGCGCTGACTTCAACAACCCCTCTTCCGGCGTAACGGGCGGCAAGACAGAGCTGGGCGCGAATGGCGCATATAAAGTCACGCCAAAAATTACCGTGACGGGCGAGGTCCTCAGCTCTAAAGACAGCATTGGTGGCAGTCTGAACGAACAGGGTTCGTTGGGCGTGGACCTGAAAGCAACTGACCGGCTAACGGTAGGTGCGGGCGTTCGCCGCGTCGTTCAAAACTCCATCAGCCTGACCCAGACGACTGCCACCAACTGTGCGAATCTGGCAACGACCAGCACAGTGCCGGGCGCAATTGCGGGCTACAACACCGGTTACGGCATCAGCCAGACCGGCAACCAGTCCATTGATCCGGCGACGGGTCTGCCGATTGTTTGCAATACCGCCATCAATGCTGCGGCACCTGTAGCACCTGCGGGTCTTGACAGAACGTCCATGTTTGTGCGCGGTGCCTACCGGGTGACTGATGCCCTGACGGTCGACGGCGAGCTTCAGGAGGTCACCGGTACTGACCCCACCACCCTATACCGTCTAGGCGCACGCTGGGCCGCGACAGATCGCCTGAGTATTTCTGGCGAAACACAACGGTCTTTCAATGAAAACGGCTCAGGCCTTTACCGTCTGGGTGCTGACTGGCGCGTTGCAGACAAAACCCGCCTGTACAGCCGATTCGAAAAATCGACCCAGTACAGCGGTGCCTATGGCTTGGGTGTGGGCCCCATCAGCAGTGCTTTCACCCTCGGTGTCGATACGCAGTACATGCAAGACGGGTCTTTGTACAGCGAATACCGCTTGCGTGATTCCGCATCAGGCAAAGAAGTTCAGCGGGCCCTGGGTCTGCGCAATGGCTGGCGTCTGGCCGAAGGCCTGCGCATGACCACCAATGTGGAGCGCCTGGCCAGCACGGGCGGCAACAGCAGCGCGGCAGCGGTGGGCCTGGAGTACACCGCCAGCCCGATCTGGAAGTCATCGGGCCGTGTCGAGTGGCGCGAAGATACCAACAGCACCAACTGGCTGTACACCCTGGGCGTGGCCCGCAAGCTCGACAGCGACTGGACCATGCTGGCTCGCGAATACGCCAGCGTGGTGACCCCGCGAACAGCGCTGGGCAGCAACAAATTCCAGAGCCGTTTCCAGGTCGGTTTTGCCTATCGGCCCGTTGACAACAATAAATTTGATGCGCTGGGCCTGTACGAGCGCAAAGACAATCGAGACACATCGCCGGGCACACAAATCAACAGTGCAACTGACATCATCAGTGTGCGCGGTAATTACCACCCGAGCCGTGTGTGGTGGATATCGGGTCGCTATGCCTACAAAAACGTCAACGAACTGTTGCTGGGCACAGTGCAGGACAGCTACCGGGCCCAGTTGCTGGGTGGCCGTGTCACTTACGACGTGACCAATCGCTGGTCTGTGGGCGGCATTTTTTCTGTGTTGCAGGGTTCGGGCGGTGATAAACAGTACGCATACGGACTGGAAGTCGGTTACATCGTGATGGACAACCTGTATGCCACGCTCGGCTATAACTGGCGCGGCTTTGCATCGTCGGGCACAGCTGCAGGTCTTACAGGCAATGACTACACCAACCGCGGCTGGGTACTTGGCTTGCGCTACAAATTTGACGAAGATCTGTTCAAGAAGAACGAGCCCGCCGTGAATAAAACCATCGATCCCAACGTGCTGAAACCTTAAACCTAAACATGACCGTGATTAGGATCCCTATGAACTCATCTAAAAGCGGGCGTTACAGCGCCACGAACGCTCTCATTTTGGTCGCGGTGGTAATGGCCTTGGCCGGTTGCAGCGCCAGCGTCAATAAAACCGAGCTGGCTGGTCCGGCGTCTCAAGCCACGGGCCTTGCAGCGCCGCAAGCCCGCATCACGGACGAACGGATTTTGGGTGACCGGCGCACGCTGGAGGCTGTGCAGTTGCGTCTGCGCAAGCTTAATGAAGCAGGCGTTCCGCAGAGCAGCTACCCGCTGGCAAAGGCTCAGTGCTGGCTGGACACCGCCAAATCCCAGTATCACGAGAATGACCGCACCGGCTATATCGAAGAGTCAATGACCGAAGCTGTCAAAATTGTGCAGGCTTTAGAGGCCGACAAGTCTGCCAAAGCGGGTTTTGACACCCCTCTCGTGGCTCGCAGTTCATTACTGCGAAACGATTTATGGGCGCAGCTCAGCGCCTATAAAAACCAGCCCGTCACCCTGGCCTGTAATGCCAAAACTGTGGCTTGTGCTGAAGTCCGTCTGGTACGGGCAGGCCATGCCAATGAGCAAACCGGCTGGCGTCAGGCCACACCGTATGTACAAATGGTCGAAGACGCCCTGCGTCAGGCAAAAACGGAAGCTGACAAATGCCTTCAAACCGCGCAAGTGGCTCCCCGGACTGCACAGGCCGGCGTGACCACAGCCGCTGCAGCCAGCTCCACGCAAGTCGTCAGCAGGGAAACCTACGTCTTGCTGACGGATACGCTGTTCAAATTCGACAAATCGGGCAGTGAGGACATGATTCCTGGCGGCTTGCAGCGTCTGGCCGATGTGGCCCAGCGCCTGAAAGCCTACAAGTCGATCCAAACGCTCACAGTGCTGGGTTATACCGATCGCTTGGGTACCGATGACTACAACGACAAACTGTCCGGGGCCCGTGCAAAAACCGTTCAGGTTTACCTGGAGTCGCTGGGTGTGAAGTCTGCCTCGGCTGTTGCGAAGGGCAAAGGCAAGCGTGACCCGGTCAGCAGGGATTGCAGCACTACCGCCAGCCGCGAACTACAGATTGTTTGCCTGCAGCCTGACCGCCGCGTGACGATTGAAGTGACGGGCGTGGCCAGATAACCCTGCTTGCAGGACTTTATTTACTATTATTTTAATAGCTGCTCGCGCACGTATTCATTCGTTAAAAGCCACTTTTGATGCTTGGGGAAGACTGTTTTGTGGCAAAAAAGCCAGAAAGGGTCAATCAGGCACAACGGCTGTCACTTCAATCTCAATCTGCGCCCGTTCTTCTACCAGGCCCGACACTTCCACACAGGTCATGGCCGGAAAGTTCTTGCCCATCACCTCCCGGTAGGCGGCACCCAGCTCCTTTAGCCGAGCTGCATACTCCTGGCGGTCGGTCACGTACCAGGTCATGCGCACCATGTGCTCCGGGCCAGCACCACCGGCTTTGAGCACCACAGCAATGTTGATCAAAGCCTGCCTGGTCTGCGCGATGAAGTCATCGCTTTCAAACTGCTGGGCAGCGTTCCAGCCAATCTGCCCGCCGACAAAAATCAGCGCGCCTCGCGCCATGATGCCGTTGGCATAGCCTTTGGGTTCTGCCCAGTCAGGTGGTTGGAGTTTTTTCATGTTTTGCTGTTGGCTTGTTGTTCAGTGGTACGCAGACGGAAGCGCTGCAATTTGCCAGTCTCAGTTCGTGGCAGCTTGTCCACAAACTCAATTTGGCGCGGGTATTTGAAGGGTGCAAGCGTCGCTTTGACATGGTCTTGCAGCAGTTTTACGCAGGCTTCGTTGGCGTGAACGCCGGGCTTGAGCACCACAAAGGCCTTCACGATCATGCCGCGTTCATCGTCCGGCAGGCCAATCACGCCACATTCAGCAACTGTCGGGTGCTGCATCAGCGCGTCCTCAACTTCCGGGCCGCCTACGTTGTAGCCTGACGTGATGATCATGTCATCATCGCGCGCCTGGTAATAAAAGTAGCCATCTGCGTCTTGTGTGAACGCGTCGCCGGGGTAATTCCAGCCGTTCTTGACATATTTTCCTTGACGGGCATCGTCAAGGTATTTGCAGCCTGTAGGTCCTACTACCGCCAGTTTGCCAATGGTGCCCGGCGACACTTCAATACCTTGGTCATTCACCACTTTGGCGGTGTAGCCGGGCACGACTTTGCCAATCGCGCCGCGCCGCACGTCGGCTGGCTTGCAGGAAATAAAAATATGAAACATCTCGGTGGCGCCAATACCGTCCAGCATTTCAATGCCGGTGGCTTCTTTCCAGAGCTGGCGCGTCGCGTCTGGCAGTGCTTCACCCGCGCTCACGCAGATGCGAAGTGTTGGCGTGCCCAACTGTTTGGCAAACGATGCCATCTGCCGGTAAAAAGTAGGCGCAGTGTAGACAATCGTGGCGCGTGTTTCGTTGATCAGCTTGACCATGGCCTCCGGCGTATAGGGTATCGACGGGAAGTAAATCGATGCACCTGCGGCAAAAGGAAACAGCAACAAGCCCCCCAGTCCAAAGGTAAAAGCCAGAGGCGGCGAGCCCATCACGATGTCGTCTGGAGTAGCCTGAAGAATATGCCGTGGCCATGCCTGGCACGCCGCCAGCACGTCGCGGTGGGTGTGTACCACCGCCTTGGGTTTGCCAGTGGTGCCAGAGGTAAAGGCCATCAGCGCCACATCGTCTGCGGCAGTCAAGCACGGCTTGAAGTTCCCATCTTTTTGCGATGACAACACGGCCAGTGATCCGGGCTCGTTCATCAGGTTGAACGGCACGATGGTGATGGATGTGGCCGATTGCGATTTGGCAATGTTCAATTCATCGAGCAACGTGGCATCGCACAGTGCGATGTTGATTTGGGCTTTTTCAATCACCTCGCCCAGCTCTTTGGCACGCAGCAGTGGCATGGTCGCCACGGCAATCAGCCCGGCTTTGACCACGCCCAGCCAGGCCAACGCCATGCCGATGGAATTGCCGCCGCGCAGCAAAATGCGGTTGCCTGGTACCAGGCCAAAGTCTTCAGACAGGATCACGCTGACCTATGCGGATGCCAGCGAACGCATCAACCGCATTGCGCAGGTACTGACAGAAGA
>JANNYZ010000088.1:0-2832 GCA_031410335.1 Polaromonas sp.
GGTGACGAGGTGGGCGCACAGCCCCCGCGCCTGCCGCAAATGCCCGCCTACCATCTGATGCGCGCTGACCGCACCGGTATCACCATGGTCAACATTGGCGTGGGCCCGGCCAACGCCAAGACCATCACCGACCATATCGCCGTGCTGCGGCCCCATGCCTGGATGATGCTGGGTCACTGCGCAGGCCTGCGCAACAGCCAGCAGCTGGGCGACTACGTGCTAGCCCACGGCTATGTGCGTGAAGACCACGTGCTGGACGAAGAACTGCCGCTGTGGATCCCCATCCCCGCGCTGGCTGAAATTCAAAAAGCGCTCGAAACCGCCGTGGCCGACGTCACCGGCCTGCAAGGCGCAGCCCTGAAAAGCATCATGCGCACCGGCACCGTGGCATCTACCGACAACCGCAACTGGGAGCTGCTGCCCGGCAACCAGCCGCAACGCCGCTTCAGCCAAAGCCGCGCCGTGGCGTTAGACATGGAAAGCGCCACCATAGCCGCCAACGGCTTTCGCTTCCGCGTGCCCTACGGTACCCTGCTGTGCGTGAGTGACAAGCCCCTGCACGGCGAAATCAAACTGCCGGGCATGGCCAACCACTTTTACCGCGAACGGGTAGACCAGCATTTGCGCATTGGCATGCGGGCAATTGAGCTGCTGCGTGCTGAAGGGTCTAGCCAGCTGCATTCAAGGAAGCTGCGGAGCTTTTCCGAGGTGGCGTTTCAGTAAATTTTGTGAATTAATTCACGAATTTGACCGGCTTACCCATTGGCGAAAGCGCTGAACCGCGAATTTGGAGACCTCTGACTTGATAGAGGCGCTGGTTAGACGCTATGCTTTTAGGAGCTTCTCGCGCATATATCCATTGGTCTGAAGGAACTTTTGAAAGGGTAAAAGTGCTCAGAAATAGTGTTTTTGAGCTGTTTACTGCTCTAGACTCTGTTTATGGATAGTTTGGGCTGTATGTCGACGTTGCTTTTCATAAACTATCTGCGAATAAACTCATAAGTGCAATTTATCTTCTTATGCTGTGCTGCTGAACAAACTCTTCAGATGAGCGATGAATTCTTTCTTGCTCAGTCTTTTCTGCCAGCCATATCTTTTCCAAAACAGCGTATTTTTCTGTGACTTGACCAAACATGTTGTTCAGGCTTAGTTTTGAAGCAGGAAGCTTTGTGCATTCAATTAGCAATGACTTATCCTCAACGCCCTCTGGTACTCCCTTTTGGCAAGCCTTTTCGGCAGCACTTGTCCCGATGAGTAATCGATCTGCATCAGTCTCAAAACTCCTCTGTGCGTTTTTAACGTCTATGTGGACATGCGATGCTTCAATCGCCAAGTGATATATGCGAGAACTGAGGCTTGAGCGTCTGCCTTCAGCATCGCCCGTTTGCGCAGTCACTATCGCTAGCTGTTCTCTTGCCTCTTTCATTTTTTGAGTAATCACAAGATACTTTTGAGCTTCAGTTGCATAGGCGTTAACTTCAAGCGGCTTCTGACTAGCGAAGTCAGAAATTTTTCCCCTCAAGACAGATATCTGCCAAGCGATGTTGGCAGCCTCACGAGTGTTTTGCGCTGCTAGCGCGAGCCGAGTGTCTCGTTGCTGAATGCCTTGACTAAGCCTTTTCAGTACTTCCACCGAGCGATTGAAATCTACTTCATCCCCTTTGCGAAGCGAGACCTTCAAGCCATTCGCTGATGAAACCATCAAGTTGCCATCCTTAAGACTTCCAGAAATAGCAACATCACCGCCCGCAGCCCAGCCAGTCTCTAGCTTTCCTACAAAGCTATTTGAGTTTGCTGCACCACTAAAAGGACTATCAAAGCTCGTTATTTTTCCTTTTGAGTCGATACCAAAGGAGCGCAGGCGACCTAGTAACTTGCCATCCCCTGCAGGTAACATTTGAAGTACCACGGTGAAGTTGTCACCGCCCCCCACATAGGATCCAGATAAAGTTTGCGCAAATGCGGAAAACTGTAGTAACCAAGCTACTAACAACGCGCAAAAGAAGGTTCGCAAAGTTGTCACAAGATAACTCCATTCAAAATGGCACCAAAATTTGTGTGGTGTCGAAAGCAAGCGAATATCCACACAAAGTCATTATTACGTCCGATAACTAAGCAACAGTACGCGGCTTCACCATTCCCGCCGCCTTCTTCGCATTCACCCGCGCCACCTCGACATCGGCATCAAAAGCCAGCGCCACGCCCATGCGGCGTTTGACGAAGCTTTCTGGTTTGCCGAACAGGCGAATGTCGGTGTTGGGTACGCGCAGTGCGTCGGCGACACCGTCAAACACGATGCCTTAGGCCTCTACCCCGCCGTAGATGACGGCGCTGGCGCCTGGCGTGCGCAGGGCTGTGTTGACGGGTAGGCCCAGGATGGCTCTGGCGTGCAGTTCAAACTGGGTTTGTACTTGCGTACACATGGTGACCATGCCGGTGTCGTGGGGGCGGGGGCTGACCTCGCTGAACCAGACGTCGTCACCTTTGACGAACAGCTCGACGCCGAAGACGCCCTGGCCTCCGAGGTTGTCTGTCACGGCTTTGGCAATCTCGCGGCTGCGTTTTAAAGCTGCCTCACGCATGGGGTGCGGCTGCCAGCTTTCTACATAGTCGCCACTGACCTGGATGTGACCAATGGGGTCGCAGAAATGGGTTTCTACTTCGCCGCTGGCGCCGAGCGCGCGCACGGTGAGCTGTGTGATCTCGTAGTCAAAGTCAATGAAGCCTTCAACAATCACACGGCCATGGCTGACGCGACCACCAGCCATGGCGTAGTCCCAGGCGGTCTTCACGTCCGCAGGCCCGGCAATTTTGCTTTGGCCTTTTCCGGAT
>JANNYZ010000089.1:0-3876 GCA_031410335.1 Polaromonas sp.
CGGTGAGGAAGCGCGCGGCCGCCATCGTCACCAACCGGGGCGGGCGCACCTGCCACGCCGCGATCATTGCCCGCGAACTGGGGATTCCGGCGGTGGTGGGTTGTGGTGATGCCACCGACAAACTGCAGGACGGCATGCTGGTCACCGTCGTCTGCTCCGAAGGCGATACCGGCTTCGTCTACGACGGGCTGCTCGAAGCCGAGGTGAGCGAGGTCAAGCGCGGCGACATGCCGTATTCGCCGGTGAAGATCATGATGAACGTGGGCAACCCATCGCTGGCGTTTGACTTTGCCCAGATCCCCAACAGCGGTGTGGGCCTGGCACGGCTGGAATTCATCATCAACAACAACATCGGCGTGCACCCCAAGGCGATCCTGGACTATCCCAACATCGACCCCGACCTGAAGAAGGCGGTTGAATCGGTGGCGCGTGGCCATGCCTCGCCGCGGGCGTTTTATGTCGACAAGCTGGTTGAGGGCGTGGCCACGATTGCCGCCGCCTTCTGGCCCAAGTCGGTGATCGTGCGCCTGTCCGACTTCAAGTCCAACGAATACCGCAAACTGATTGGCGGCTCGCGTTACGAGCCAGAAGAAGAAAACCCAATGCTGGGCTTTCGCGGCGCAGCGCGCTACATCAGCGAAGACTTCCGCGAAGCCTTTGCCATGGAATGCGAAGCTTTGAAGCGTGTGCGTAACGACATGGGTTTGACCAATGTTGAAGTCATGGTGCCGTTTGTTCGCACGTTGGGCCAGGCAGCTAAAGTCACGGAGCTGTTGGGCCAGCACGGCCTCAAGCGCGGGCAAGATGGCCTGCGCGTGATCATGATGTGCGAGATTCCAAGCAACGCGGTGCTGGCAGACCAATTCCTCGAATACTTCGACGGCTTTTCAATTGGCTCCAACGACCTGACGCAGCTGACGCTTGGACTGGACCGAGACTCGGGCTTGGAGATTTTGGCGCAAGACTTCGACGAGCGTGACCCAGCCGTCAAGGCGCTGCTGGCCATGGCGATTTCCGCCTGCAAGCGGCAAGGCAAATACGTGGGCATTTGCGGCCAGGGCCCCAGCGACCACCCGGACCTGGCCCAGTGGCTGAAAGAGCAGGGCATTGGCTCGATTTCGCTGAACCCCGACACGGTGATTGCCACCTGGAAGCAGCTGGCCAACTAAGCCCAGCCGCCTTTATTCAAGGGTAAACAAGGGAAAACCCCGGCTGCCTTCGTGCAGCCGGGTCAGCAATGGGTAAGTGCTGGCGTGACAATCAACAGCCATGTTGACCCACAACCATCGTCAGTACTGGCGCAAAAACCGCATGGTGATTGCGGTGCTTCTGGCGGTCTTGTTTGGGGTGACTTTTGGCGTCAGCTACTTTGCACGCTCACTGAGTTTTACTTTTTTTGGCTGGCCGTTCAGTTTCTGGATGGGTGCGCAAGGTGCGCTCGGTGTGTATGCAGCGATCATCGGGTTTTACGCCTGGTACATGAACCGGCTTGACGCTCGGCACGGCGTTGCAGAACCGGACGCCGACTAAAAATGAGCGACTGACCATGGCTGGTTTTTTTGGTACACGCGACGGCATTCGGCTCACGGCTTCGCAGTTCAAAACGCAGCTCAAGCGCTTTTACAGCTGGTACACCCTGGGCCTGGTGCTGTTTGTGGGGGCACTGGGCATTGCCGAACGCATGGGCTTGCCGCGCTTGTGGATAGGTTCCATCTTTCTGCTGGCCACCATTGCGCTGTACGCCAGCATCGGCATCATGAGCCGTACCACCGAGGCATCTGAATATTACGTGGCAGGCCGCCGTGTCCCTGCCATGTACAACGGTATGGCCACCGGGGCTGACTGGATGTCGGCCGCATCCTTCATCGGCCTGGCGGGCACGCTGTACCTGACGGGCTATAACGGCCTGGCCTTCATCATGGGCTGGACGGGCGGCTACTGCCTCGTAGCGCTGGTGTTGGCGCCTTATTTGCGCAAATTCGGGCAGTTCACCATTCCAGACTTTCTGGGCGAACGCTACAGCGACTGCCTGAAAGGCAGCTTGCCCAGGCTGATGGGTGTGGTGGCGGCCATCCTGTGTTCGTTCACCTATCTGGTGGCACAGATCTTCGGCGTCGGCCTGATCACGTCTTACTTGACGGGTATTGCCTTTGAACTGGGTATTTTTTTGGGTCTGGGCGGTATTTTGGTGTGCTCTTTTCTGGGCGGCATGCGCGCCGTGACGTGGACGCAAGTGGCGCAGTACATCATTTTGGTGCTGGCTTACCTGATCCCTGTGGTGTGGCTGTCGGCCAAACAGACTGGCGTGCCGGTGCCGCAGGTGGTGTACGGCTACCAGATGGAAAAAGTCACCGCCAGAGAGCAACAGATCAATGCTGACCCGGAAGAGCAAAAAGTCCGCGCCATTTACCGGCAGCGCTCGGAGGTGCTGGCTGAAAAGCTCAAACACCCCGGTCCGTCGCTCGCGGCTGACAGGCAAACCGCCAGCCAGAAGTTAAGCGATTTGAAGTCTGGCAATGGCAGCGTGCAAGACATTGCCGCCGCCAGCAAGGCGCTGGCCAATCTGCCCCGGGATGAAGCCGCGGCCTACAAGGCCTACGCCAAGGCCAAAGCCGAGGCCGATGTCAAGTCACAACCTTTGGCGGGCATGCCGCCGCATGCCCAGCAGTTTGCCGGTAGTCCGGACGGCACGCCCAAAGAGCAATTGCAATACGACACCTCCCGGCGCAATTTTCTGGCGCTGGTTTTTTGCCTGATGGTGGGTACTGCTGCCTTGCCGCATATCCTGAGCCGGTACTACACCGTGCCCAGCGTTCGGCAGGCGCGGCAGTCCGTCACCTGGTCGCTGCTGTTTATTGTGCTGCTGTACTTCACTGCGCCTGCGCTGGCGGTGCTGGTCAAGTATGAAATCTTCACCCACATCGTCGGCATGCCGTTTGACCAGTTGCCGGCCTGGGTCAACGCCTGGAACAAAATTGACCCGTCGCTGCTGTCGGTGGCCGATGTGAACAAGGACAATGTGTTGCAACTCGGCGAACTGACGATTGGCGGCGATGTGGTGGTGCTGCTGACGCCTGAATTGGCCGGCCTGCCGTACGTGATTTCTGGCCTGGTGGCTGCGGGCGGTTTGGCGGCAGCACTGTCTACGGCCGATGGCTTGCTGCTGACGATTGCCAATTCGCTGGGCCATGACCTGTATTTCAAAATGATCGACCCCAAGGCGTCAACCGTCAGCCGGGTCACGGTGTCCAAAATCTTGCTGTTGGTGGTGGCTTTGCTGGCCGCTTATGTGGCGGCACAAAAGCCGGCCGATATTCTGTTTTTGGTGTCGGCGGCTTTTTCTTTTGCGGCGGCTTCGTTTTTCCCCGCCCTCAGTCTGGGCATCTTCTGGAAGCGTGCTACCGGCCTGGCGGCGTCTTTAGGCATGATGTCTGGCCTGGGCGTGACTTTTTATTACATGCTGGTTAACCAGCCTTGGCTGCGTGGCGCCTTTGGCATCACATCACCGATTCAGCTCTGGTGGGGGATTGAGCCAATATCTGCCGGGCTTTTTGGCGTGCCGGTTGGCTTTGCAGTGATTGTTCTGGTCAGTCTGATTACCCCACGCCCCAGCCAGCAGGCGCAGCAGCGAGTGGACGAGCTTGTCGACTACATCCGTTACCCGGATATAAAAAAGCTATAATCCGAGGCTTCCCTTGCTGCACCCGAACTAGACGCCGGGGTAGCTTTTATTAACCAAAAGGAGTCTTATGCGTCACTACGAGATCGTCTTGCTGATCCACCCGGATCAAAGCGAGCAAGTCCCAGCCATGCTGGAACGTTACAAGGGCATGATTGTTGCCGGCGGTGGCATTGTTCACCGTGTTGAAGATTGGG
>JANNYZ010000090.1:0-4692 GCA_031410335.1 Polaromonas sp.
GAAAGGCGTGCTCAAGTCGCTCAAAGACAAGCCGAATGGCATATTGTTCATTGACGAGATTCACACGCTGATTGGTGCGGGTGCGGCTTCTGGGGGTACGCTTGATGCGTCGAACTTGCTCAAGCCCGCGCTCAGCTCGGGTCAACTCAAGTGCATTGGCGCGACCACGTTTACTGAATACCGCGGTATCTTTGAAAAAGACGCAGCGCTGTCACGCCGCTTCCAGAAGGTTGACGTGGTCGAGCCAACGGTGCAGGAAACGGTGGACATTCTCAAAGGTCTGAAGTCCCGCTTTGAAGAGCATCACAGCGTGAAATACGCTGTGGCTGCCTTGCAGGCTGCGGCTGAACTGAGCGCCAAGTACATCAATGACCGCCACTTGCCCGACAAGGCGATTGACGTGATTGACGAGGCAGGTGCTGCCCAGCGCATTTTGCCGCCGTCCAAGCGCAAGAAAATCATCACCAAAACCGAAGTCGAGGAAATCGTCGCCAAGATCGCGCGGATTCCGCCCGCCAATGTGTCAAATGACGACAGGGGCAAGCTCAAAACCCTTGAGCGCGACCTGAAGAGCGTGGTGTTCGGCCAGGATAAAGCGCTTGACGTGTTGGCCAGCGCCGTCAAGATGGCGCGTTCGGGCCTGGGCAAAGATGACAAGCCGATTGGCTCCTTCCTGTTCAGCGGTCCCACCGGTGTGGGCAAGACCGAGGCCGCCAAGCAGCTGGCCTACATCATGGGCATTGAACTGATCCGCTTTGACATGAGCGAGTACATGGAGCGCCATGCGGTGAGCCGATTAATCGGCGCGCCACCGGGCTATGTTGGCTTTGACCAAGGCGGCTTGCTGACTGAAGCCGTCACCAAAAAACCGCACTGTGTGCTGCTGCTCGATGAGATTGAAAAGGCTCACCCCGACATCTTCAATGTGCTGCTGCAGGTGATGGACCACGGTACGCTGACGGACAACAACGGACGGAAGGCTGATTTCCGCAATGTCATCATCGTCATGACCACCAACGCCGGTGCCGAGACGATGAACAAGGCAACGATTGGCTTCACCAACCCGCGTGAGGCGGGCGACGAGATGGCCGACATCAAGCGTCTGTTCACGCCAGAGTTCCGCAATCGTCTGGACGCCACGGTCAGCTTCAAGGCGCTCGATGAAACCGTGATTCTGCGGGTGGTTGACAAATTCTTGTTGCAGCTTGAGACGCAATTGGCCGAGAAGAAGGTGGACGTTACCTTCACCGACACGCTGCGCAAATACCTGGGCAAGAAGGGGTTCGATCCGCTGATGGGTGCGCGCCCGATGCAGCGGCTGATTCAGGACACCATTCGCCGCGCCCTGGCTGACGAGCTGCTGTTTGGCCGCCTGATGGACGGTGGCCGCCTGACGGTGGACATGAAAGTCACCACCAACGACAAGGGCGTGGAAGACGGCGAAGTGCTGCTCGACATCCAGCCACTGCCGAAAAAAGAAGGCAAGACCAAGCCTGAAGCGGAATCGGCCGAAGCCAGTTAAAGCGGGGGTGCTGGGGCTCTGATGCTCTAGCCCTCATGTCTGCAAAAAGCCGCAAGCATTGCGCTCGCGGCTTTTTTCTTGGTGCTATTAAATCAGGAGCTGCTTGCGCATGTATTCATTGGCTTGAGACCTGATTTGATACCTAAAAAAGCCTTAAAAACACTAAGAAACCGCTTTTAAAGGTTGAAAGCACGTTCAATAAACCACCAGGATGCCAGCAGTGCCACGATCAGCGAACCACCGGTCAACACCCCGATCCGGTAAAAACGGGTCGAGCGTAGCCAGAAAGCCAAAGGTAAAAACACGGCCACGATGCAAAGCTGTCCAATTTCCACGCCACCGTTAAAGCCTATCAGTGCCAGCACCAGCGCACCCTGCGGCAAGCCCAGGTCAGCCAGTACCGATGCAAAACCGAAGCCGTGGATTAGCCCAAAGACAAAGGCCATGACCCAGCGTTTTTTGTCGATGGTGCCGCGCAGGTTGTTCAGTGCCGCAATCACTACCGATGCGGCAATAACTGACTCGACCAGGCGCGAGGGCAAGCTGATGATTTGCATGGCTGCCAGGCTGAGCGTGATGGAATGCGCGAGGGTAAACGCAGTCACCACTTTTAAAACTTCAACGAATGAACCCTTCAGTGTGGGCGCTGGGTCCCATTGACCCGCCCGGCGCACCAGTACGGCGGGTAGCAGCAGTGACAGCAAAAACAGGATGTGGTCATAGCCAACCCAGATGTGCCACACCCCGTCAGCGGCATACTGGCGCAAGGTTTGCCAGGCGCTGACAGGCGTTAACGCAAGTGTTTGTTCGGCTGACTCGGTGCCAAAAACCAGCGCCTGAGTCACCGCCGGTTCACCGGTTGCGCCGGGCACGATCCACTGCACCAGTCCGCGATGTGAGGGGTCAACATCAAACAGCAGGCTGTAGCTGGCTTTGAGGGGCGCGGAAAGCACTGCACATTGCGCATTCAGGCTCAACACGGCGTAGGTGCCGTCGCTGTGCTTGTCAAGCTGCAGGTCTGCCGCGCTCACAATATTGCAGGGTTTGCCAACTGACGTGATCGACAGCCGCTCGGTGGCCAGGCGTGTGATGTCGCTGGCGCGCTGGCGCACTTCGCCCCAGGTCAAATCGCCGTTGTCGTCGCGGTCAAGCTGCAATACGTAGTCAAGGTCGCGCAGGGCGATGTCCCAGCGTATTTCGACATTGTTGCTGACACCAGCGCGTAGTGTCAGGTAGCTGTCGCTGGGTTTGTGCGCCCAAACGGGGCTTTGCAGCAGCATGGCCAGCAGCAGAATCCAGCGCTTCATCGCGTGGCTCCCTGGGCCGCCAGCTGGCTGGCAAGCGTTTCCAGTGCCGGGTCTTGGTAGCGGCTGCTACGTAGCCAGTCCAATGCGACCTGAGCGGCTTTGGCCTGTTTGGCGCCAAGTGCAGCGCGCATTAAAACTTCAGCATCTCTCGGTTCTTTTTGGACCTTGTAGTTGGCGCTGGCCAAACCGAGGGCTTTGGCGGCATTGCCCTCAACGTCAAGCTCAAAGCGTGCGGCTTCCTGCTCGTGCAAACGGTCACCGCGCAATGCTGCTGCCGCAAAACGGTCACGCAGCTGTGCAGCCCAGTCGCTGCTGCGCTTGTCGCCCGTCGACTTGCCGGCCAGGGCCAGGCGAAGCAGCAAAATATCAGAGCGTTCCCAATCAGCCAAAAGACGAATGACTTCGGCCGGTCTTTGCCGTACCAGTAAAAAATCGGCATAAGCGCCGAGCAAAAACTGGTCCGTCACACCCAGCTTCAGCGCGCTTTTGAAGTACCCCTCGGCTGTATCAAAGCGTTCCAGTCGCCATGCCATTTCTGCCAGCCGGGTCGCTTGCCAAAGCTGCAACTCGGGAGTGGCTTCGGGGTTGGCTTTGACGGCTGCCGACAGCTTTTCAAAAGTCTTTTCAAGTTGCCCGGTGGTCGCCTCGACATAGGCACTGCAGCCCAGGCCCAGCAAGGGGTCTGCCAAGGGCACAACGCGCGCGCATTCCTGTGCTGCATCTGCGTAGCGCGCCTGCACCATAAAAATGGCGCTGCGCCAGAGCAGGGGCTCAGCCGACTGGGGATTCAGCTGGCTGGACTTGGCCAGGTTGGCCAGTGCGGGTTCAAATTCATGGCTGAACTGCTGGATCAGCCCCAGCACCAGCAGGTAGTCGGCTTGCGTGCTGGTGGAGGCCGGTGCCGCTTTTGCCAGTGGTGCGATAGCCGCCGATGCATAGCCCACATAACGCGGGTCACCCAATGCCATCGCCATGTCAAAGTAACGCCGGGCGATTTCGATTCGCAAACCTGAATCATCAGGCCGGGCGGCAAGCTGTTTTCGCAGCGACTCAACACGCCGGACCGCCGGGTCGGCCCGGCCAGGCAGGCGCTCAACAACCAGGGCATCGCTGGCCGGTGTGTAAGGCGCCGCGTGGGCGCAGGTCAAAAGTAAATGAAAGCCGGCCAACGCGGCCAGATGTTTGAATAACACTTGATGTTTGACGACTGAATGATTGGCTGTTGTGGCTGAATGCAAGACTTAAACTCAAAGGCTACGCACTGCTTTCCACCCGATTGTAAGAACAACAGCTCGGTCAATCTGAGGCGGTATGGTTTGCCGGGATACTGTTTGCAGGGAATTACTCAAAATATGACATCACACACTTTTTTATGGCACGACTACGAGACTTTTGGACTGAACCCCAGACGTGAACGGCCTGCGCAGTTCGCTGGTATCCGCACCGATGCAGACCTCAATGAAATTGGCGAGCCCGTCATGCTGTACTGCCAGCCTGCCAACGACTACCTGCCTGATGCCGAGTCGTGCCTGCTGACCGGCATCACGCCGCAGCTGTGTCTTCAGCGCGGTGTGCCGGAGCATGAATTTGCCGCCAAGATTGAAAGCCTGCTGGCGGAACCCGGCACGATTGGAGTGGGCTACAACTCCATCCGGTTTGACGATGAAGTCACGCGTTACTTGTTCTGGCGCAATCTTATCGACCCCTACGCCCGCGAGTGGCAAAACGACTGCGGCCGCTGGGACATACAGGACATGGTGCGCATGGCCTATGCGCTGCGGCCCGAAGGCATTGTTTGGCCGCGCAAGCCGGATGACCGAAAACCCAACGACGCAACCGCCACTCGCCCCAGCTTCAAGCTGG